>CAMJGB010000106.1 GCA_946405115.1 uncultured Clostridia bacterium
GTTATGACGAGATGATCGCTAAGCTTGCTGATCTCGGCATCAACATCACAATGTGCGGCGGCGAGACAGCTGACGTTGGAGATCTCGTTCAGACACTTATCGTTGACTCCACAATCGTTGCACGTGCTGAAAGATCTGATATCGTAAATGCTGCTAACATCCAGCCCGGCGACGTCATCGTAGGCCTTGCTTCATTCGGTCAGGCAACATACGAGGATTCTTATAATTCCGGTATGTCTTCCAACGGCCTTACAGCTGCAAGACACCTGCTCCTTTCCAAGTACTACTTTGAGAATTATAAGGAGTCTTTCTCTGCTACTATTCCTGAGGATAAGGCTTACTGCGGTAAGTACAGACTTACGGATAAGCTTCCGGGTTCCGAGCAGACTGTAGGTGAGGCTATCCTTTCTCCTACGAGAACATTCCTTCCTGTTATTGCACGTGCTCTTGATAACTACAGAGGCAACATCAACGGAATCATCCACTGCACAGGCGGCGGACAGGCTAAGTGCCGTGACTTCGGTAAGAACGTAAGATACGTTAAGGATAATCTGTTCGAGCTGCCCCCGCTGTTCAAGGCAATCTACGATTCCGGCGATATCCCGATGAAGGAGATGTTCCAGGTATTTAACTGCGGTCACAGAATCGAGTTCTACTGCAACTCCGAGGAATCTGCTGCAGGCATCATCGCCATCGCTCAGTCCTTCAATATCGATGCTCGTATCGTAGGTCACGTAGAGGGCATGCCGGAGGGTTCCGAGAATGAAGTTGTTATCCGTTACAACGGTGAGGAGTTCCTCTACAACTGATCGACATAATCAGTTAGATTACGATTAAATGATAAAGCGCGTCACAATGTTGACGCGCTTTTCTTAGATTGTAAAATATACTTATCTATTTCCCTTATAAGGAGGACTATGCTTATGGAGTCTATTAAGAAGTATGTTGCTGAGTTCATCGGCACATTCGTACTCGTATTTGCTGCCTGCGGTACAGCTGCAGCACTTGGTTGTAAGACAGATTCAGTTGATGCTGCTTACTTGCTTACAGCACTTGCATTTGGTCTTGTTATCGTTGCTATGGCTTATTCAATCGGAAATATCTCCGGTTGCCATATCAATCCTGCTGTTTCCATCGCCGTTCTTATCTCAGGTAAGATGAGTGCGAAGGATTTCTGCGGATACATCATCTCCCAGTTCTTGGGCGGTATCGTTGGTGCAGCATGCATCGGCGTTATGCTCGGATTCGACTGCGGATTCGGTGCTAACGGTCTTTATAACGGTAATATCGTTCTTTCAATCTTTATCGAGGTTCTTCTTACATTCATCTTCGTTCTCGCAATCTTGGGTGTTACATCCAAGCCTGAGTTTGGCAACGTTGCAGGTATCGTAATCGGCCTCACACTCACACTCGTACACATCTTCGGTATCCACTTCACAGGCACATCCGTTAACCCTGCAAGATCCTTCGCATCTGCAATCTTCGCAGGCGGAGATGCTCTTGCAAACTGCTGGGTATTTATCGTAGCTCCTCTCGTAGGTGGCGCACTCGCAGCTTTGGTTTGGAAGTTCCTTTCCGAGCAGAAGAAATAATAATATAATAAGTATTACCGAATACTTTGAGAAAAGCCTCTGCCGTTCGGCAGAGGCTTTTTTGGAAAAGAGGTGTCAGATATGGGCATGACCATGACACAGAAGATACTGGCAGATCATGCGGGACTTTCCGAAGTTCATGCAGGTGATCTTATCGAGGCAAGGCTTGATAAAGTACTGGGTAATGATGTAACAACACCCCCGGCTATCAAAGTCTTCGAGGGTATGGGAGCTAAGGACGTATTCGATAAGGATAAGGTCATAATGGTTCCCGATCACTTTACTCCGAATAAAGACATTAAATCTGCAGAGCTTAGTAAATGCATGCGTTGCTTTGCCAAGGCTCATGAGATTACCAACTACTTTGAATTAGGACAGAAGGGAATGGGTATCGAACACGTTATCATTCCCGATAACGGTCTTATATTGCCCGGTGATGCGATCATCGGAGCCGATTCCCATACATGTACATACGGAGCGTTGGGTGCTTTCTCAACAGGTGTAGGTTCAACTGACCTTGCTTGTGCAATGGCATCAGGTAGCACATGGTTCAAGGTCCCTGAAGCTATCAAGGTTGTCCTTAAGGGAAAGCCCGGTAAGTATGTAACGGGTAAGGATATCATTCTTCACCTTATCGGTATGATCGGTGTAGACGGAGCACTTTATAAGTCGCTCGAGTTTACGGGTGAAGGCGTTCATGAGCTTTCAATGGATCAGCGACTTACCATCTCGAACATGGCTATCGAGTGCGGCGGCAAGAACGGAATCTTCCCTGTAGATGACATCACTTTGGATTACATCAGTAAGTCCAACCCCGAGCGTTTCTCCAAGGGCGATTACAAGGTATATGAAGCTGACGAGGATGCAGTATACGAGAGCACTATTGAGATCGATCTTGCTGCTGTGCCTCTTACTGTTGCTTTGCCGCATCTTCCTTCCAACACGAAGGCAGCTTCTGAAGTTAAAGACATGAAGATAGACCAGGTTGTAATTGGATCCTGCACTAACGGAAGAGAAGAGGACATTAAGATTGCCGCGAAGCTTTTCGAGGGAAAGAAGGTAGCAGACGGTGTAAGATGCATCGTAATCCCCGGTTCTCAGCGCGTGTACCGCAAGGCTCTTGATGAGGGCTGGCTTTCTATATTCGATGATGCAGGATGCGTTATATCGACTCCTACGTGCGGTCCGTGCCTCGGAGGTCACATGGGCATTCTTGCCGAGGGCGAGAGATGTATTTCCACGACCAACAGAAACTTCGTAGGCCGTATGGGCCACGTTAATTCCGAGGTCATTCTGAGCGGCGTTCCCGTTGCAGTTGCATCTGCAGTTATGGGACGTGTCGCAACGCCGGACGAGATCTAAGGAGGTAAGCATGTCAGTTAAAGGTAGAGTTTTTAAATACGGCAATGACGTTGATACTGACGTAATCATTCCCGCAAGACATTTAACTTCCGCAGATCCTTCACATCTTGCTTCTCACTGCATGGAGGACATCGACAGTTCTTTTGTAAATGAGGTTAAGGCGGGTGACATCATGGTGGCAGGCGAGAACTTCGGCTGCGGTTCATCACGTGAGCATGCACCTGTTGCCATTAAGGCGAGCGGTATCTCTCTTGTTATAGCAGGAAGCTTCGCGAGGATCTTCTATCGTAATGCGATTAACGTGGGACTTCCCATTATGGAGTGTCCTGAGGCCGCTGCTGCGATCAACAAAGGCGATGAGGTAGAGGCTGATTTTGATACCGGTGTCATAAAGGATCTTACGACCGGAGAGAGCTTCACGGCGAAGCCTTTCCCTGAGTTTATAAAGAAGATCATCGATGCCGGAGGACTCGTTCCTTATACGAAGTCCAAGTCGGAGGGTTAATCATGAAAGCATATAAGATAGCTGTAATAGCAGGTGACGGCATTGGCCCCGAGGTAACAAAGGCTGCCGTTGCAGTATTGAAGAAAGTCGGAGAACTTGAAGGATTCGGATTCGAGTTTACTTCCTGTGATGCCGGAGGATGCTCCATAGATAAGTACGGCATTCCTCTTACAGATGAGACTCTTAATACATGTAAGGCTTCTGATGCGGTTCTCCTGGGTGCTGTCGGCGGTCCTAAGTGGGATGCGGTTGAACCAGCGCTGAGGCCGGAACGTGCGCTTCTGGGACTTCGTGCGGGATTAGGCTTGTATTCTAACCTTCGTCCTGCATTGATGTTCAAGGAACTTGCTGCCGCATCTCCCGTTAAGAACGTCGAGACTATGGATATACTGATCGTCCGTGAGCTTACGGGCGGTATTTACTTCGGTAAGCACGGCCGCGCTGATTCTTCTGAAGTATTGTCTGACGGCTCCGTTAAGGGACTTACGGCTTACGATACTGAAGAGTACTCCACGACCGAGATAACACGCATCCTGAAGGAAGGATTCCGTTATGCGCAGGGAAGATCTAAGAAACTGACTTTGGTCGATAAGGCTAATGTTCTTGAGTCTTCAAGACTTTGGCGTGAGATTGCGTCTGAGCTTGCGCCCTCATATCCTGACGTAACCTTGGATTACCTTTATGTCGATAACTGCTCCATGCAGCTTATAAACCGTCCGTCCACATTCGACGTTATCGTTACATCGAATATGTTCGGTGACATACTCTCAGATGAGGCTGGCATGATCACGGGTTCCATCGGCATGCTTCCGTCTGCGTCTCTCGGTGCGCCCGGAACTCCCGGTATGTATGAGCCCGTTCACGGTTCCGCTCCTGATATCGCAGGTACGGGCAAGGCTAATCCTCTTGCTACGATTCTGTCTGCATCAATGCTTTTACGCTGGTCGTTAGGCGAGACTTCTGCATCTGACCGCATCGAAAAAGCCGTACGCCAGACTTTGGCGGACGGCTTCAGGACTCCTGATATTAAGAGAAATGACGATCCTGCCGGTGTATCGCTTACGGATACCGAGGGCATGACCGCCGCTGTACTCGAAAGACTCTGATCAGCCTTTCTTAATTCCCAGCTCTTCTGCAATCTTCGCGAATGCCTCGCGGGAATTTCTTATTGTGCTTTCAGATACGCAGAATGCAAGTCTCATGTAACCTTCTCTCTTGAACGATGCGCCGGGAACGAGGAGGAGGTTGTACTTCGAACATACTTCCTGGAACTCAACATCCGTAAGTCCGTCGGGTGTCTTCATGAAGATGTAAAGAGCGCCGTTGGGCTTAACTGCCTCGAAGCCTGCATCAACGATGTTGGAATAAAGAAGGTTTCTTCTGTTCTCGTAGTTGGCAACGTCAACCTTTGCATTAAGAGCCTTCTCAACAACCTTCTGCCAGATAGCGGGAGCATTAACGCTTCCGAGGATTCTGTTACAAAGAACGATTGCTCCGGTGAGATCTTCGTAGTCTGCGTTCTTGGGAGATACGAGAGTGTATCCGATTCTTTCTCCGGGAAGGGACAAAGACTTACTCCATGAGAAGCAGATGATAACGTTGTCGATGTACTTAAGAACGGAAGGTACTGTAAGTCCGTCGTATACAAGATCGATGTAAGGCTCGTCGGAGATTACCTGGATGACGTGATCCTGAGCTTTAAGAAGATCGTTAAGCTTAGTAAGAACATCCTCGCCGTAAACAACGCCTGAAGGGTTGTTAGGGGAGTTAACGATGATTGCCTTTGTCTTAGGTGTGATGGCAGCCTTGATAGCATCGAAGTCAGGCATGAACTTATCGTCAGTCTGAACGATGACAACCTTGCCGTTATGGTTCTCAATATAGTTGATGTATTCCATAAAGAACGGAGCGAGTACGATAACCTCGTCTCCGTCATCGAGGAGAGCGTGGAGTACATCGTTCATCGCACAGGCGGCACCGACGGTCATGCAGACTGCGCCTGCATCAATCGAAAGACCTGACTGTGCGGATCTCTGGGCAGCAATGGCGGCTCTTGTGGACTCGTAGCCGGAGTTGCTCATATAACCGTGCATGCCGGGTGTAGGGTTATCTGCGAGCTCTCTTAAAGCATCTGCGACTTCCTTCGGAGGCTCCAGGTCAGGGTTGCCGATAGAGAAGTCAAATACCTTGTCTTCTCCGTAGATTTTCTTGAGTCTGTTGCCTTCCTCAAACATCTTTCTTATAGCGGAGCCCGAAGCGAGCTTGGCTTTAATTTTGGTTGAAATCATAGTAATACCTTCTTCTTAATTAATACTTACTGATTATATTCCAGCTTTGGTTCTCTGTGAACAATTCAGTTTAAGGTGTTGACACAGGGAAGATAAGTGATAATATGTGAACGAATACTCATATGAATAAATACTCATATAAGGTGGTGTAATAGTGAATACCATTAAGATCCTTTTGCTTATAGCTGCTGCAGGTCACATCCTGTGCGGATACTGTGACTGCCTGCTTACATATGTGCCGGGCGGGAAGAAGTTTGATGTTAAGGCGTTATCTGATAACAAGAAGATGGCGGAAACGTTCGGTGGGATGCCACTGAAGAATCCGCTTCTTTCTATGTTGTTGGGGTGCCTTGCGCTGTTCATGTGCTCAGTCGGTTACTACGGATTGTATCTTTGGATGAAGGATTATTCTGCAGTGACGGCTGTAGTTATGCTTTTGTCTGCCGCGATGTTTACTGTTTTCGGCGTGGCACACCATGTCTTGTGCGGAGTAGCTGAATGGATATATATCCGCATGGGGATGACGGATGATGTTAGAGGTGCTGTGGTCAAGCTGTTCAAGGACACTTCAGTGACGATGATCGTATGCTACATAGGATGGGCTGTGTTCGGAATAGCAATGCTTGTGGCAGTGGTTACCGGCCGTACAGATCTTCCGGTCTGGGCCTGTGTGTTCAATATAGTCCCGCTGTATTTGGTCACATTCCCTCTTAGAATTGGCGGCATGGGCAACTGGTGCGGCGCTGCGATGTTCCTGGGGCTTTTAGTTCTGATCTGATGTGACCTCAATAAGCTTTAATCCGTCTACATATGTATAGAC
>CAMJGB010000107.1 GCA_946405115.1 uncultured Clostridia bacterium
AGAAGAACAAGCTTTACGCAGGTGACGTTCTTAATGTATTAAAGCCGAACGGATATGAAGCACCCATCCGCGCTTCCGTCATTACTGATAAGGACGGCAATGCACTTGAGAGCGTGCCTCATCCCGGTACTGAATTCAATGTAAGATTTGAAAGGGAATGCGATCTTCCGGAGCTTACGTTCCTGTCCCGTGACGGTGACAAGGACGGCGGAATCGACCCTATGTCCAAGTAATTTACTGTTTGCTGATTACTTTTCTGCCGTAACAGGCTTCTTCACATCGGAATCATCATTCTTCATGAACTTCTCGAGCGCCCTTGAAAGGAACGACGAGAACTTCTTGTCGATGCCGAATACCTTGCAGATATCAAGGATGATGATGAAGACTACAGGTCCGAGCAGGAATCCTACGGCACCCCAGATATAGACACCGGAAGCCATGGAGATGAGCATGAGCAGGGGATGTAAGTGAAGTGACTTACCGACTACTGCAGGCTCTAAGAATCGTCTTATAACGGTCATGATGGTCATCGCGATTACGATGATGACAGCACCACGGTAATTGCCGTGTACAACGCAGTAAACGATGACAGGCACCATCGTGGCGGAGATACCGAGAACAGGGAGGAAGTCTAAGATCGCAGTAACGAGAGCGAGTACCAAAGCATACTCGATGCCTGCGAAGTAGAATGCTATCCAGGACTCAGCCATTGTAACGATCAAGAGGAGCAGATATCCGCCCAAAGCTCTGAACAATGTTGCTGAGAGGTTATTAACGAGATCCAAAGATGATCTTCTGAACGAGTGGTTGGGAACGGACTTCATGTACATCTTAAGAACGTAAGGTCCGTCGCTTAAGAAGTAGTAGCCGCTCATGAATACGCTTATGACAACGAAGATTCCGTAAGGAATGTTGCCGATGATGCCCCAGATGGAGCTTATTGTCTTGCCTACGATGTCAGGAATGTAGCTTATGATGGAATCCTGGTTCTCGAGAAGGTAGTTAAGAACGTTCTCGATAACGGAGTCCTTGATGATACCGCCTCTACTCTCAGAGAGCTGGAGGAGCATGTCGCTTAACTTTCCTGAGTCAGAAAGCGTAACTGCAAATACCTGAATGGCAGTAAACGCCTTTGTTCCCTGTACGAAGAGAGTGAAGATACCGAATGCAGCTGCAAGGATAACGACAGCTACGAGAACGAAGTAGATGGCATTCTCGATAGCTTTCTTCTTTTTGCTCGTGAAAGTCGGGCTTTTCGATCTGATCTTGACGATGGGGCTTGCCAAGGCGTGCGCAGTCTTCGCAAGAAGGAATCCTATGAGAAACGGTACCAATACGGATACGACTCTCGTCGCGAAGTAAAGCAGAACCGCTGATACAAGTGCGATGAGGACGTATTTTATTATGCTCATGACCGTAGCACGGTCTTTTATGTATCTCTCGTTGTCGTTCAAAAGCAGACTCCTTTAAGAAGTAAGATCCACACTGTGGCAAATACTCCGATGGTCAATAATAGTGACAGATTAACGCTCTTGTCAAAGGCAGGGATGATCTCGTCGTCCTCTGTGCCCGTAACCTCATGTCTTGCGGAAATCGCGAATGAATCGAGAACCCTTATGAAGAACAGCAAAAGTACCATTCCCATGAAGAACGAAGGCAGGGATGAGTAGAAATAAGTGGAGCCTATATCCGCATATGTCTGCACCTCGTAAATGTCGATGCGAGAGAGTGTCTCGGGAAGATACATCTCAGTAAGACCCATGGAAACAAGGCAGAGGAAAGGTCCCCACATGTTGTGAATGCGTGATCTTAAGAAGCAGCACCAGATTCCTGTCGCGATGAGAGCGAGGATTGATGTGTAATCCATCTTAAAAAGAACGAAGCTTGTTGTGATTACAACGTATGCCTGAAGTCTGTCGGTGCTCTTAAATCTTGTCCAAAGAAGACCGAAGAAGAAAATCGCTGCTCCGAATGCGGGAATTACTATGTCACTTAAGATGGAAAGGATAACGGCTTCCTTGCCCGAGGGCTCCGTATGGAAGAATACGGGGTAGATGGAAGACCTTGAGAATCTTAATGTTACCCATGCCATGATGTTATAAAGCGGCACACGTACCATCATGAGGGGAATGCCGGAAAGGAAAGACAGGATAAGTACTCCGACTCCCGTGTAGCGGCCGACGGGTCTGTCCTCGATGCCCCTTGCGCAGAATACTGCGGGGAATACGAGTGCCGTAAGCGTGATGATTATCATGAAGAATGAGCATCCTACGAGGCTTGTCACGGGGAAAGGCGTCTCGGTGTCCTTAAGAAGGCATCTGATGAAGAAGATGACCGCCGTGATAAGCGAGAAAAGCATGACAGGCCAGCCCCAGGTCATTACGCGGGGACGGCCGAAATTGTGCTTAAGGATTGCTAATGTGTTGTTCTCTTTGTTATCGCCCATATCAGAAAGCGAGTCCGAACAATTCTATGTAACCCATGAACTGGGATGCGAAATAAGGCTCGAGTGCGAGATAAACTGCAGTGCCGAGAGCGAGGAAAGGTCCGAAAGCAAGGTAATCGGGATCATCTGCGAAGTGAACCTGTGACTTGCGCTTTGCAATCTCACGGCGCTTGGCAACTTTATCCTTGGCTTCTTCGATCTCCTTCTTCTCCTGAGCCTTACGCATGTACTTTCTGATAAGAAGAGGGATCGCGAAGAATACGGCAACGATAATGCCTACGTAGATCGTAATGATGATTCCGTAGCAACCTACGATGAGACCGCATGCGGCAAGAAGCTTCATGTCGCCCTGGCCCATGCCTTCCTTGCCGAGGAATGTTACGCACAGGAAGTTGATGAGGAAGAGCACTCCACCTCCCGCAACTGCTGCGATAACCCTGTTAAGAAGGGGGATCCACCACTTAACGTCTGCGGAAAACCATACATCTGACTCGAAGAAATCGGCAACGATCATCATGAGACCGATTGCAGCGAGGGCCAAAGAGCACTCGTCGGGGATGATGCGGTTAAGTCTGTCTGACATCATTACGATAACGATAATGGGTGTCGACAGCACTACTGCAAGCACGTGGAACGGGTGTGCGGGAACAATATACGTATTAAAGCTGAATATAACGAAAAGCGTGTATATCATCGCGCAGAATACCGCTGACAGCACGCCGTGGGGGATAAACTTCATTCTCTTCGAGAGGCGGAAATCGGGGTCTGTCTCCTTAACACCATAGTCCTGAAGCCACTTCTCCGGTATCTTAGCGAATACAAAAGTCTGTAAATAACCTATTATTGCTCCGAAGAATGCTGCTATCATTACAGCTGCCCAGAAATTCATTCGTGTGTGACCGCCCTTTAAATATCTATATATTTAATAAAGTGTAATACAGAATGACCATTTGTTCAAATTGACCTATCACGGTCTAAAGGTTAAAATTAGTGCAGTTTTTACTAGGAGGGTCATTATGGCCAAGAACATTACTGCAAAGTTACTTGAAGAGAAGATGCAGGCTCACATGAGAGCCAGCACCGGACTGCCTCTCGAGATGGCAACACCCGTTGATTACTGGGAAGCATTGTCCAAGACCGTAGTAGAGATCATTTCAGATGATTTTCTTGCCACAAGAAAGACATATCTCCCTGAGAGACAGGCTCATTACCTTTCAGCCGAGTTCCTTGAGGGAAGATCACTTCTTAACAACCTTGTAAACCTCGGCATTTACGACCAGGCTAAGGAAGCAATGGAGTCTTTCGGCGTTAATCTTACCGATATCCTCGAAGAAGAGACAGACCCTGCTCTCGGAAACGGCGGTCTCGGAAGACTTGCTGCATGCTTCATGGATTCATGCGCTACACTTAATCTCCCTGTAGACGGTTACGGAATCCTTTACAGATTCGGACTTTTCCGTCAGCAGATTGAGAACGGTTTCCAGAAGGAGTATCCGGATTCCTGGATGGAGCACGGCTATCCTTTCACACTCCCCAGATACGACAGAAAGGTCAAGGTCCACTACAACGACATGGATGTATGGGCTGTTCCTTATGACCTTCCTATCACAGGTTACGGCACAAAGAACATCAACCTTTTGAGACTTTGGAAGGCTGAGCCTGCTCAGGAGTTCGACTTTAACCTCTTTAACTCACAGAGATTCGATGACGCTGTTATCGAGAGAAACAGAGTTCAGGACATCTGGAGAGTTCTCTATCCTAACGATTCTTCTTACGACGGTAAGGTACTCCGTGTAAGACAGCAGTACTTCTTCGTATCTGCTTCCTTGCAGGATATCATCAGAAAGTATAAGAAGGCTCACGGCGACGATCTCCACGATTTCGCTAAGTACAATGTAATCCAGCTTAACGATACTCACCCTGTTATCGGTATCCCCGAGCTTATGAGACTTCTCGTTGACGAGAACGGCATCAAGTGGGAAGACGCATGGGAGATCACAAAGGATACATTCTGCTATACAAACCACACTGTAATGCAGGAGGCTCTCGAGAGATGGGATATCTCCATCTTCAGATTCCTCTTCCCGAGAATCTACGAGATCATCGAGGGTATCAACAACCAGTTCAGAGCTCAGATGTACGAGGCTGGTCTCTATTCAGACCTCATCGACAGAATGAGCCCCTTGTCCGACGGTAAGATCCAGATGGCTTGGCTCGCAGTTTACGGTTCTCACTCCGTTAACGGCGTTGCTGCTCTCCATACTGAGATCCTCAAGGCTGAGACACTCCACGACTGGTATGAGATTTATCCTGAGAAGTTCTCCAACAAGACAAACGGTGTTACACCCAGAAGATGGCTCAGAACATGTAACCCCGAGCTTGCAGCTCTCATCACTGACCTTTTGGGTTCCGATCACTGGGTTACACACCTTGACGATCTTAAGGAACTCGAGAAGTTCGCTGACGATGAGAAAGTATTGAAGAAGTTCCTCAAGGTTAAGAGAGCTCAGAAGGTTGTTCTTGCTGACTACCTCGAGAAGAAGGAAGGCATCAAGCTCAATCCTGATTCCGTATTCGATATCCAGATCAAGAGACTCCACGAGTACAAGAGACAGCTCCTCAATGCTATCTATGCTCTTAACCTCTACGATCGTATCAAGGAGAACCCGAAGCTCGATATGCCTCCGGTAACTATCATCTTCGGTGCTAAGGCAGCTCCCGGATACTTCAGAGCTAAGGCTATCATCAAGTTCATCAACGAGATCGCTAAGCTCATCGAGTCCGATCCTAAGGTCAGCAAGAAGCTTAAGGTCGTATTCATCGAGAACTACAACGTATCCAACGGTGAGAAGCTTTTCCCTGCAGCAGATGTATCTGAGCAGATCTCTACAGCAGGTCTCGAGGCTTCCGGTACAGGTAACATGAAGTTCATGATGAACGGTGCTGTTACACTCGGTACAATGGACGGCGCTAACGTTGAGATCGCAGAGAACGTCGGTAACGACAACATCTACATCTTCGGTTGCCGCTCACAGGATATGGCTGCTACAAAGGCTTACTACAACCCTCAGTGGCAGTATGAGAACATCCCCGGCATCAAGAAGGCTCTCGACAGACTCATCGACGGTACATTCAACGATGAGGGAACAGGAATGTTCAGAGACCTCTACAACGGCTTGCTCTATGGTGATAACTGGCAGCCCGGCGATCCTTACTATGTATTGGGCGACTTCGACGACTACAGAAAGACAAGAGACCGCCTCTACAAGGATTACAAGGATGAGATGGCTTGGGCTAAGAAGTGCTGGCTCAACATCGCTAATTCCGGTAAGTTCTCCTCTGATCGTACTATCCAGGAGTACGCAGACGAGATCTGGAAGGTTAAGCCTATCGCTATCAAGTAATAGCGGAAAGCCTTATTTTACAGGTATTACAAGACCCCGGCAGGTATTAACTGCCGGGGTTTTATATGTGGCTATTATGCTATAAAACGATTTTGAGTGTCTGTTTTTTTGGTGTTTATGACAATTCGGGGATTATTGTCTAGAAATCGCGTAATGTTATCATTGAATTGTGATCAGTGCTTGACACCTTGGTCACTCTCATAAAAATTTTGCCCGAACTTTTTATGTTGTTGTTTAGACAAACCGCTTAACCCGAGCGGTTTGTTTTTGTTTACGCGGATATCTCTATGATGTTGATCTCAGGTCTTGCGAAAAATCGGAAGGGAAGGAATACGCATCCTAATCCCTTAGAGATATACAGCTTGATGCCGTTTACCTCGTGAATACCCGATATAACGCCCATATAGGGCAGTTCGTCGTGTCTTAAGCGAAATTCAATACCGAATGGCGTCCTGATCTGTCCGCCGTGAATATGGCCCGATATCATGGCATCTATCTTTACCTTGGTCTGAGGCGGCATGTGAAGCGCGAGATCGGGGTTATGTGAGATCAATATGTACTTCTTGTAAGGAATGCCCGCAGAAGGCTCTGTAGGGGCCATCCACAAGCGTTCATGCCTTCCTGTATCAAGTACGCCTCCTATGGCCATATACTGCCCGTCACGGCGCGATTTAAGATAC
>CAMJGB010000108.1 GCA_946405115.1 uncultured Clostridia bacterium
CATCAAACAACAGCGGAATGCTCTGATTAGACTGGATGGTAGCAAGCGTACGAACGCCGAGAAGAGTTGCCGTTACCCTTGTAAGACCGGCATTACGAAGACCGTTGATACCGTTGTTGTGGAAACCGAAGTTTCTCATATACTTAACAAAACTCTCACGTGCAGTAGAAGAGAATATCGACATACCCTTAACATCGTAAACGGACTGAATGTCGCAGATAAAGTTCGGGTACAGCTCCGTTCTCTCGAATCGGTTGTGGTCGCCCGTTCCCTCTACCTCATTTGCATATTCATGAATGATGCTTCTGTTCTTGCCATAGAATGCATAACCCGTAAAGCCCTCGTGCTCGGCAACTCTTCCTATCGTAAAAGCGGTCGCCGTGAATGTCTCGATGAGCATACTTACAGTAATTACGATCTCTAGAAACTGTGCTCTCTCCCTATCCGACATGATGATCATGCGAAGGATCACTGACTGAACTATGAGGAACAACAGCGACAGACCGATCTGCTGGTAGCCCTCGTTACCTGATCCGAACTTCTCGTAGAGCATAAGGAATACGCCTGCTCCGACACATACGGCAGTAAGCTGTCCCGAAGTAAATGTCTTCAACACCCTAATGGTCATAAAGGCAATGATAATTACGAGGAAGCTCATCATGTAGGACTGTCTGTAAGGAATCTGGTTCGGATAATGCATGCCGTGCCAGATGAAGTTCAATGTCTTTGTGGAGAAGCTAAAGTACATGAAGATGAGCATGAAAGCAAGGCTTATCTTCTTCCTTAAAGTGATGCCTGTTCTTGATGTTGCCATGAAAAACAGGGGAAGCATGAGAACTGCAACCGTACCGCAGGCAACGTTAGCCATACCGTCTCTTATGTTGGGGTTCGCGCTTACGAGGAAGCGTCCCAGGAAATCGAAAAGGCTAATCGTGGGAGAAAAATCCACGGGGAACTCATCACCCATAGCCGAAGAATGCTGAAGTATAAGGTACGTCGGGATTACCACGACTGCTGAGATTGCACCTGCAATACCTGAGCCCAAAGCAAATCTTCCCGCAGAAACGAAGAAGGATTTGACGCCAAGCTTTTCGCGGGGAATAAAAGCGAAGTACATGCATATCGAGAAAAATACGAGGAAGATGCACACCATGTATCCTGCGTAGTAATTGGATGCAATGAGTATGGCGAGCGTGGTGATGTAAAGGGTGTATTTGCCTTCGTTGAAGAGTTTCAAAAGGCCGAGGCACACGAGAGGCAAAAGCACGTAAGCGTCACACCACATGATGTTCCAGAAGTCAGTTAAGTACCAGCCGCAAAGTGCGTATGCGATACCGAAAGATACTGTAATGAGGTCGTATTTTTTGTAGTCGATGTGTGAGAGGAAAATGCTCATGAAAAGCGATGCAAGTCCTGCTCTTAATGCGACTACGACCGCAACAAACACGGGCAAAGTCTTGTACGGGAACAGCAATGCGAGAAGGTTAAGCGGGCTTGCGCAGTAATTCGCGAAGACAGCATAATACTCGTTGCCGAGGCCGCAGTTCCAGGAGTAGAAGAATGACCTTCCTTCCAGGATCTTGCTCTTAAGTTCATATATGAAAGGCATGTACTGATGGTACAGGTCGACTGTAAGAACCGTTCTTTTACCTGCGGGATACACACCCATGATGATGAATGCGAGAAGAACGGAAATAAACGGGAATATGAAAGCAAGAAACTTGGGGCTTGAGATAAATGCTAAGCCCTTTCCCAGTGTTTCCTTGATTTTGCCACTTTTAAACATAGTGCCTATAGTAACATATTTTGTAGCAATGCGGTAATAATACACGCGTACTAATATGTTAAAGTATTATATGTATGGGACTTAGGCTTAGAATAATCATCAATCCTTCCTCGGGAAGGGAGAAATCATTAACGGATCTCGACAATGTTCTCATGTACCTGTCGGGAGCGGGTAATCTTACGCGTTCGGACATCTGCTATACCTCCGGCCGTTTTGATGCGATGAACTTTGCCAAGGAGACACGAGCCGAAGACTACGATGCCATCGTTGCATTAGGCGGCGACGGAACCGTGAACGAGGTTGTCACGGGCATGATGAGAGGCAAGATCGATCTTCCCCTCGCCATTTTTACTTCAGGCACCGTTAACGACTTTGCTACCATCAACAATCTGCCACAGGCCCCTTCGGACTTCGCCCGCATGCTCGCGAACCCTGCTTATGTTAATGTTGACTGCGGCAAGGTAAACGAAGACTACTTCCTTAACGTAGTCGCAGGCGGACTCATGACGGACGTTGCATACAGGGTAAGATCCGACGTTAAGACCGTGATAGGACCCGCAGCTTACTGGCTGTCCGCGATAAAGGATCTTCCTTCGATCAACCGCACGCTGCCGATCAAGATCACCGCGAACGGCAAGACTTATGAAGAGGACATCATAATGTTCATGATCTCCAACACCAAGAGCGTTGGCGGATTCAAGGGACTTATGGCCAAGGCCGATCTTACTGATGGACTTCTCGACGTACTCGCCATTAAGAAGATGGATCCGATAGACGTCGTTCCTTTGTTGGGAAGCCTTGTGATTGGCGAGCACATCAACAGTGACAAGGTAATCTACCTTCAGTCTGACGACATTCTGCTCGAGTCTGACGAATTAGTCACTCTCGACATCGACGGTGAGGAAGGACCCGTTCTTCCCGCCAGAATATCCTGCATCAATAATGCTATTAAACTCATTGTTCCCGGTAAGGAGGAACCACTTTGAAAAAGAACAGAGACAATAAGAACAAAAACATAAGAACACCTGACTTCGAAGGTGTTACTCAGGAAACAGAAAGCTCCATCAGAGTTCTTTCCGACATGAACGAGACTCCCGTCGAGGAGATCCCTGTTGATGCTGACCTCTCACTTGAGGAGCAGCTCACTTCAGAGCCTACTGCGGCTCCCATGAAGGAAGAAGTCAAGAAGAACGACGTCGCTCCCATCAAGCTCGAACTTGAGCCTAAGAAGGCCGACATCACTTCAAGAGCTCCCGTTACAAGAGGCACGATCAAGAGTATTACGTTCCTTATCATCGCTTCACTCGTAGTTATCGCTACGGTTGCTGCGTCACTGTTCTACAACGCAGGCATCAAGGAGAAACTCGAGAGCCCGCTTATCATCGGCGGTCAGCCTGTCGACAGTGCTGAGTTCTCCTTCATGTATCACTACATCCTTATCGACAACGGTGTTGATATCTTTGCTGCGGAGACACCCGAGATGCTCGAGTCTCCTTCTTTCGACACAAACTATGCATCAAACCGAGACTACTTTCTTGATCTCACAGCACAGCAGATGCAGCTCACACAGCTTCTTTACGACGACGCCATCGCACACGGCTACGAGATCGAGTCCAATCACTACGACCTCGCACGTGCTTACATCGACTGGCTTCAGACCAAGGCTGACGACCTCGGCGTAGATCTTACTACATACATCCGCGGCGTATTCGGCGACCAGGTAGACGAGCAGGTAATCCTCTCCTCCCTCGCGAAAATGTACTTCACGGAAGACTACGCTTCAGGAGCTAAGCTTGAAGAACTTCAGGCAACTGAAGAGCAGGCTGAACAGGCTTATCAGAACAACCCTAACGCTTACGACGAAGTTTCCTATAAGCTGCTCCGTATCCGTTATGAGCAGAGAGACCAGGCTTTCATCGACACTGCTAATCTCCATGCTAACCAGATTATTGAGCAGATGGGCAATGACCCTTCAATGTTCGAGGCTATCGCAGCCCAGTACTTCTCCGGCGAAGCAGCAGCCATCCTTCAGCTTACGGATTCCTGCCTTACAACCGGTGCAAGATACGATGACTTCACGCACACAGACTTCAGAGACTTCCTCTTTGCACCTGAGAGAGTTCCGGGCGATTCCGTCATCTTCAATGACGAGGACGGCTTCCCCATCATTCTTGTATTTGTTGAAAGAGAAAGACAGACAGTACCGCTTCGTGACGTAAGAATGGTTGAGGTTCTGATCAATTCAACAGGCGCTGAAGATGTTCCCGGTTACGACGTTGCAAACGCACAGCTCGTAGCTCAGGAGATATACGATACGATCGGCGTATTCGGTGAGGAGACTGACGTTCAGACAATCGAGAATCTTTATAACGATGACATCATCAACGGCAATATCGTCATCACTCACAGCCAGGACACATATCCCGGCAAGTACGAGGGAATCCTCGACGAGTGGATCTTCTCTGACACAAGAGTTGCCGGCGATAAGGCATTCCTCGAGACTGAGGACGGCTACTACATCGTCTACCTCGTTGATATCTCTACGAACCCTGAGTGGTACGACAGAGTTAACAGCTTTGTACGAATGAGAAACTACCAGGCGTTCCTGAACGAGACAATAAGCGCATATGCTTATGAGTTCAACCAGACAGGTCTCGACAGAATTGCGGACGTGCCTTAATGGATATCTACATCACACGTCACGGACAAACTGAATGGAACGTAGCTTACCGTATGCAGGGGCTTAACAACTCCCCTCTTACGGAAGAAGGCGTTAACGGTGCTATTAATCTCGGCAAAGAACTTAACGGCATGACACCGCGCTTTTCGATGTGCTTTGTAAGCCCGCTTAAGAGAGCCATAGATACCACCGAGCTTGCTTTGTCGCAGGTGGATTACGAGATCCCCGTTACGGTCGAGACCTTGCTTCGCGAGATGGATCTCGGGGCCTTCGAGGGAATGAATAAGCAGGATGCATCTTACGTCTATCCCGAAGCTTACGAGGCTTTCGTTCACGATCCCGATAACTACGAGCCCGTCGACGGCGGTGAGTCTTTTGCCGACGTAATCGAGCGCGCGCGTCAGATGCTTGATAAACTCCATGAATTAAAAAAGGAAGGCGAGTCAGGACCCGTCCTCCTTGTATCTCATATGATTATGGTTGAGGCCTTGCTCTTCGCTTCAGGAACCACGGATGCGAAGAACCTTCGCGAGACCGGCCCCATTAAGCAGACCACACTCTATAAACTTACAGTCTGATCAATTCCCAATCAGATTCCGGCGATGATCAAAGCCAGAATGGAAGCGATTACCGAGCCACCGACTGCGATCGCGAGGATTGCAGCCATGATCTTGACCCATCTCTTCTTTCTCATGTAAGCACTGCCGTAATTATTCTGCGTCATATGAATCTCCAACTACGAGAGTAAGTTCCCTCGTTCTTCCGTCTCTTTCTATAACTACCGTGATCTCGTCGCCGGGCAGGTGGAGATCGCGCACACTTATAATATCATCTGACTCTCCGATTTCAACCCCGTCGATGGATATGATCCTGTCGCCCTCACGAAGACCTGCTTCATCGGCAGGACCGCCTACATCAACGCCTGCAACGTATACGCCTTCGATGGCACCGTAGTAAGCGTTTGAAGCGACATTACCGACTGTAACGCCGAGATAAGGACGGTTAGCTACATATCCGTAATTGATGATCGACTGGATCTCATCGATAACATCGGAGATCGGGATCGCGAATCCCAAGTTATCAGCGACCGTGATCTTCGCATTCGTGATTCCTATAACCTCACCGAACGAATTTATCAAAGGTCCGCCGCTGTTGCCTGAATTGATGGACGCATCAGTCTGAATGAGGTTCATCGTATATCCGCTGTTATTGATCTGACGGTTAAGAGCCGATACGACTCCGACCGTCACCGTGCCCTCGAATCTTCCGAACGGGTTACCGATCGCTACTACGAGCTCACCCGTCTGAAGGGTGTCGGAATCACCGAGAGTAACGTAAGGGAACGGCTCATCTGAAGGCTCGATCTTAACTACTGCAACGTCAGTCTGGAAATCTGTTCCGACTACTTCTGCATCGAAAGGAATATCGTATCCCGGAACGTCTGCGATGAGTCTGTAGGAAGAATCCTCAACTACGTCGCTTACAACGTGCTCGTTAGTAACGATATATCCGTCTTCGCTTATGAAGAATCCTGTACCTGAGAACATCGGCACGTTGGCATTCTCTCCTACCTCAGCAAGCACATAAAGTGATACCGTGGCAGGGCTTACGAGGGTTACGATCTCAGTTGTACTTAATGTTGTCTTATTGGGATCCGTTACGCTTGCTGCGCGCTCGAGAGAGAACTCGGGATCAGCGACAGGTGATACTGAAGGCTCAGTGTCATCCTCTCTTCTATGTCCGTTATCGTCAGGCTCGGTTACATAACTCATGTTGCCGACAGAACCTGATGCAAGTCTTAGGATATATACAGTCTGAAGCATCGAGAAAATAACTGAGCAGGCGCAGATAAAAGCCAATACCGGCACGATCTTACTGTGCTTAGGCTTAACCTCCCTAACAGGCTCTGTTACTGTCTTCTCGACATTCTCGTTTATATTCTCGTTTATATTCTCGTTTTCCATTTCTTTCTTACCTCTATCGCCCATAATACTCCGAAGAAGATTATAAAGTGGAGCAAATTTAAGTCAAAGCGGCGTCCTTATGAGATCCGTTCCTATC
>CAMJGB010000109.1 GCA_946405115.1 uncultured Clostridia bacterium
TGGATGCTCTCTCATGCTGTAATCGGGATTAAGAAGCTTGGGAGAATTGATATATGTGTTACGGTGCATAACGCCGTATCTTAAATACTCTGCATTCTCGAGACCCGGTATCATGCCGAATACTCTCTTCTGCTCACCGAACTTAAGTCTCGTCTGAAATCCTACGAGGTTATACATGGAAGATGCCCTGTCATCCTGACGAAGCTGAAGACATGCATACGGTTCCTTGCCTGTGTTGGGATCAGTAAGACCTACAGGCTTTAAGGGGCCGAATCTCATGGTATCCTCTCCCCTTGATGCCATTACCTCGATAGGCATGCAGCCTTCGAATACATTAATCTTATCGAATCCGTGAACATCCGCCTTCTCGGCTGAGATTATCGCATTATAGAAAGCCTTATATTCTTCCTCGTTCATGGGGCAGTTGATATAGTCATTGCCTCCCTTGCCGTAACGGGACTGTCTGAACGCCTTATTCATGTCGATGGACTCTGCTGATACGATAGGTGCAGCAGCATCAAAGAAGTGAAGATCCTGATCACCCGTTATCCTCATGATATCATCGTAAAGTTTACCGTCTGTAAGAGGACCTGTTGCAACGATTACAATTCCGGATCTCGGGATGGAATCTACTTCCTCACACAAGATCCTGATACGGGGATGGTTTCTGATCTGCTCCGTGATATAACCTGAAAACTCTTCTCTGTCTACAGCAAGCGCACCGCCTGCAGGAACTTCCGCCTTATCTGCGGCCTCCATGACAAGAGAGCCGAGTCTTCGTAACTCTTCCTTAAGAAGACCTACTGCATTAGTGATGGAAGCTGCTCTTAATGAGTTGCTGCATACAAGCTCGGCGAACATGTCCGACTTATGTGCAGGACTCTTTCTTACAGGCTTCATCTCATAAAGATCTACATCAATGCCGCATGACGCAATAATATAGGCGGCCTCGCACCCTGCGAGGCCTGCACCTATAACTGTTATCTTATTAGCTGAATCAGGATTCATCTGCCTTACCGTCCGAGTCGGACTTCTTTCTCATTTTCCTTGAAGGGCAATCCTCATTGCCGCATCTCGGATACATCTTGCCTCTGAATCTGTGGAATACCATGTAAGAACCGCAAGTCTCACACTTCTTTCCTTCAACGGGAAGATCCCAGGAGATGAACTTACATTCAGGGTCATTGCCCTTCTTATCACATACATAGAAGTTTCTGTGGTTCTTGATCGTCTTCTTAACGAGAAGTCCAGAACCGCACAAAGGACACTTACCCTTTGCCTGAACTTCGATGTTTCTTGTATATCTGCACTCAGGATAGTTGGAACATGCAATGAACTTACCGTTCCTTCCGTCCTTGATCACGAGGTCGCCGCCGCAGTCAGGACACTTCTCGCCAGTCTTAACGTCTTCGATCTTAACCTTCTCGATGTTGGCGTCAGCAGTCTTGATCTTCTCGTGGAAAGCGGGATAGAAAGCCTTAAGAAGCTCAACCCAATCCTTCTCACCCATCTCGACGCCGTCGAGCTTGGACTCCATGCCTGCCGTAAAGGAAACATCAACGATCTCATTGAAGTTCTCTTCGAGCATATTGGTAACGAGCTTACCCAAGTCAGTAATAAGAAGGTTCTTACCGTCCTTCTCTACGTACTTTCTGTCGAGTACTGTTGTGATCGTCTTCGAATATGTGGAAGGTCTTCCGATACCGAACTCTTCCATTGCCTTGATCAAAGATGCTTCGTTGTAGTGTGCCGGAGGCATTGTCTGCTTAGCCTCGATCTTAGCACCGAGGTTCTTCAAAGTCTGTCCTTCCTCAATCTCAGGAAGGATAGCCTTGCCGGACTCAGCACTCTTCTCATCCTTGATGTCGCCGTAAGCTGCAAGGAATCCCGGGAATACTACATTCTCACCTGTTGCACGGAACACATCGTCACCGCACTTGGCATCGATGGTAACAGTATTAGTTACTGCATCAGCCATCTGTGATGCGAGGAATCTTTCCCAGATGAGCTTATAAAGCTTGTACTGCTCTGTCGTAAGTGAAGACTTAACCGACTCGGGATTAAGGTCAAAGTGTGAAGGTCTGATAGCCTCGTGTGCATCCTGAGCAGAGTTTCTGTTCTTGAAGTTTCTCTTGTAAGGACATACAAAGTCGTCGCCGTACTTGGCAGCAATGAGTCCTCTTGAAGCCTGTACAGCCTCCTCGGAAACTCTTACAGAGTCTGTTCTTATGTAAGTTACGAGAGCTGTCTGACCCTGACCTTCGATGTTGACACCCTCGTAGAGCTGCTGAGCAACTCTCGTTGTTGTTCTCGTTGTAAAGCCGAGTCTTCTTGATGCTTCCTGCTGCATTGTTGAGGTAGTGAACGGAGGAGCAGGCTTTCTTGCGCCGTTGCCCTTCTTCACGGAATAAGCAGTAAGATCCTTATCCTTGATATTCTCGTAGATTCTGTCTGCAAGTTTCTTGTCAGACACCTTGCCGCCCTCAGGCTTTACGATCTCAGAACCTTCGAATGTTCCATAGTACTTAACAGTAAAAGCATCCTTCTTCGCACCGGGTGTAACCTCTGCGCTTAAGTTCCAGTAATCCTCAGGAATGAATGCATCGATCTCAGCATCCTTATCAAGAACCATTCTTGTAACTACAGACTGTACTCGTCCTGCAGAAAGACCTGTTCTGATCTTCTTGCAAAGAAGCGGGCTTAACTCATAACCTACGAGTCTGTCGAGGATACGTCTTGCCTGCTGAGCATCGACAAGATTCATGTCGATTGTTCTGGGGTTATCTATGGCAGCCTGTACGGCCTTCTTGGTGATCTCGTTGAAAGTAACGCGGCACTTGGACATGGGATCGATCTTAAGTGTCTTTGCTACATGCCATGCGATTGCTTCTCCCTCACGATCCGGGTCGGTTGCGATGTATACGAAGTCCGACTGACCTGCAAGAGCGATGAGTTCCTTCTTTACTTTTACATTCTTATCTATATATAAGGGCTTAAAGTCGTTCTCCACGCTTACACCCAAAGTCTTATCGGGAAGGTCTCTGAAGTGACCTACCGTAGCAGTAACTTTATAATCCGAACCGAGATATCTCTCGATTGTCTTCGCCTTTGCCGGAGACTCAACAATTACAAGTTTTTTTCCCATTACAAAATCTCACCGCTTTCAATCGATTCAGTGTTTTACTATAGATTAACGCCCGTGAATTGTCAAAACATATTTGCCCCGGTCGTCTGCTATGCGCCCCTCTGTCTCAAGTTCAGTGATAAGGGACGACAGGAATGAGATGGGTATTCCGAGGCACACACAAATGTCATCAATATTCTTGGGTCTCTCGGATATCTCATCGCATATAAGTTCCTTCCATTCGGCTTCTTCAAGCCTCTCCGGACTTACTTTCAGCATCTGTCTTAAAGTATTGATATCAAAGGCTTCCTGCTGTCCATACAAGTCGCCTTCAAAACAAAGTCTATCCCTTCTGTACTCAACCTGCTGAAGTATGTTCTCATAAACGGTATCGACATCTATCAGGACTTCAGCACCGTCCCGAAGAAGCTTCAGGCCTCCGATGGAGTTCTCATCATAAATGCTGTTTGGAAGCACGAATACATCCCTGCTCTGTGCTGCTGCAAACGATGCCGTATGAAGTGTTCCGCTGTGCTCACCTGCCTCCATAATGAGACACGCATCTGAAAGTGCTGATATAAGTCTGTTTCTTGACGGGAAGTATTGCTTTATGACCTCCTGTCCCGGAGGCATCTCTGATACTACAGCTCCATAAGCACATATACGGTCATATAGATCTACGTTCTGGAAAGGGTAAATAACATCACAGCCTCCGGGGACTACGGCCAGAGTCTTTCCGCCGGCATCAAGACACGATTCGTGTGCTTTTCGATCTATGCCGAGAGCCATACCCGATACGATAACAACTTTTTTCTCGCTAAGCTTCCTAGAGAACTCTGCTGTTGCATAAAGCGCATAACGTCCCGGCTTTCTGCTGCCTACCATCGAACCCCCGCCGTACACATCAATATCAGTTAGAATTGAAATATCGCCTCTTACAAAGACAACCGGTGGCATACCGCTTAAACAGCTCCAAATATAAGGATAGTATCTGCTGCCCCTGCCGATTATCTTTATGTTTTTGTCATCCGCTATACGGGCATACTTATCCAGTGCTTCTTTAACCTTATCAGAGCTTTTAAGGGCATCATTAATTAAAGTCCTGCTTCGGTCTGTTAATTGATACATGTCCGCTACCTTGCTTATCTTCCTAAGGTCTTTAAGATCCGGGAAATCACATTCACCTATGGCCTTATCGACAATCAATTCCTTCCATACTTTGTAATCCATCTTGGTTACGTTTCTTATTGCCGTATGCTCAAGAAGCTTTAAATCCAACTCGTCCATTAATAAAATCCCCCTTCCTGTATATTCCGGCTTCGGCCACGTCTGCCTTGCACATATCTTCACGTCCTGCGATGTCGGCTATCGTCCTTCCGACTCTTAATATCCTGTTAAATCCCCTTGCAGAGAAACCCGCTGCCTCCGAGATCTCGGCAGCGTAATTCACGACCTCCGAACCGGCTCTCAGAAGTTCCGCATCCGCATTAAGGCAGGTGCCGTTAAAGATACTGTCATTGAACCTTTCCTTTTGCATCTGCCATGCACTTTTTACAAGGGATCTCATCTCTTCGTTCATTCTCTTGTTCTCGCTTGATGCTGACTCCGCCATGCTCTTTCCTGAGATGGATCGCATCTCAGCCACAAGATCCAGCCTGTCCTTGATAGGTCCCGAGAGCTTATTCATGTAGTTATGGATTATCGTGGGAGTGCAGGTGCATCTTCTCCCCTCCTCATATAGCATTCCGCACTTACAGGGATTGCCTGCAGCAACGAATACGAAGGATGCAGGGAAAGCAAAGTTTCTTCCATCCTTACTCATACGCACTACGTGATCTTCAAGGGGAATTCTTAATGCTTCAAGCACTTCCCTTTTGTACTCGAATATCTCATCTGCGAAAAGCACACCGTGATTTGCCAAAGCGAACTCTCCCGGCATGAGCTTACTCGGTATACCTAAGATCCTTCCCCTGCTCATTCCGGGATAAATATACCTAAAGGGTCTTCGGTCACTTAAGATAAGTCCTTCCTCGGGATCGTCCTTAAGACCTGCCGCTTCCATTACTGAATACACATCACCTATCTCGGATCCGTTAAGAGGCGGCATTATACCTGCAAGTATCTTTCCTGCCATCGTCTTACCGCATCCGGGACTTCCTAGAAGCAATATGTTATGGAAACCCGCGGCAGCAATTAGAAGCGCCCTTATGGCCTTCTCCTGACCTTTAACGGCAGAGAAGTCCGGAAGATACTCTTCGTCATCACCTATATCATCCAAAGTAAACCGCATGGGATTGTAAGAACTCTCCTCGAAAGTTTCCCTTAGCATCGTAAGACTTCCTATGGGCATCGCGGTTAACCCCGCACATCTTGCTGCATCTTCCTCCTCGGAAGGAATGAACACATAATCGTATTCATCCTTACATAGGCGAAGCCTTAATGCAGCAGACGGTGTTCCCTTAATGGTTCCGTCAAGCTTTATCTCGCCTGATGCATAGATGAAACTTCCCTTCTTTACCGACAGCTGACCTGATGCAATAAGCATCCCTACGGCAATCGGCAGGTCAAAGCCCGTACCCGATTTCTTGATATACGAAGGTGATATCGATGCCGTTATGTGGCCCTTGGGCATCTGATACCCCGATGAGATTAATGCAGGCTGTATCCTGCCTCGTGATTCCTTTATCGAGGAATCACATAAGCCTATGACATCAAATGACGGAAGACCCGGAGTTATAGATACTTCAACCTCAGCGTTCACAGGCGTCATGCCGTCCATAAAAGACGTATAGACCTTTACGATTTTGACTTTTGAAGCCATGAGAATATCCTCCTTTTTCTTATTCCGTCTATACGATAACAAGAAACAAGGCCCGATATTGCCGACAATAATCTACAATTTTCGACAAAAAACGACAAAGAAGTGATACAATAATTCCGCTTTTCGAAGCGATTATTAATAAAGATAGAGGTAATAATAATGGAACTGGGCATTGTAGGACTTCCTAACGTAGGAAAGAGCACGCTGTTTAACGCTATTACCAAGGCAGGAGCAGAATCGGCTAACTACCCCTTCTGTACCATCGAGCCTAACGTAGGTGTTGTAGCCGTTCCCGACTCAAGACTTGATGAGCTTGCCAAGATGTACAACCCTGAGAAGTACACACCCGCAGTCATCAAGTTCGTTGACATTGCAGGTCTCGTTAAGGGTGCGAGCAAGGGTGAAGGTCTCGGCAACAAGTTCCTTTCGAACATAAGAGAAGTCGATGCAGTAGTACACGTTGTAAGATGCTTTGACGATCCCGATGTAATCCATGTAGACGGCAGTGCCGATCCTGAG
>CAMJGB010000110.1 GCA_946405115.1 uncultured Clostridia bacterium
TGACGCTTACAGAGCAATCTTCGACAGACTCGGACTCGATTACACGATCGTTGACGCTGACTCAGGTGCCATGGGCGGTTCCGGTTCACAGGAGTTCATGGTAAAGAGTGAAGTCGGTGAAGATGCTATCTGCTTCTGCGACGAGTGCGGTTATGCTGCAAACGAAGAGAAGGCAGGCTGGACAAGGGGCGCAGCTGACACATCAGCTGAACTCGAGATCGAGAAGATCCACACACCTGACGTTAAGACTATCGAAGAGCTCTGCGGATACCTGAACTGCGGACCTGATGCATTCGTTAAGACGATCCTCTATAACATTGACGGCAAGTTCGTTGCTGCTATGTGCAGAGGTGACAGAGACATCAATGAGACAAAGCTCGGTAATCTCTACGATGCAACAGAGATGGAGCTTGCAGCATTTGCTGATGTCGAGATGATCACAGGCGCGAAGGTAGGCTTTGCAGGCCCTGTTAACCTCAAGCAGAAGGTCGATATCGTTGTCGATCCTGAAGTTGCAGGCATGAAGAACTTCGTAGTCGGCGCATGCGAGACAGACTATCACTTCAAGAACGTTAACATCGGAAGAGATTTCGAAGCAGATAAGATCGCTGACATTACTAATGCCAAGGCAGGCGATATCTGCCCCAAGTGCGGCAAGGGTAAGCTCGGAATGGCAAGAGGCGTTGAGGTTGGACACATCTTCAAGCTCGGCACAAAGTATTCTGATGCATTGGGCTGCGTATATCTCGATAACAACGGCAAAGAGCACAGCATGGTAATGGGCTGCTACGGTATCGGCGTATCAAGAGTCCTCGCTGCCATCATCGAGCAGTATCACGATGATGACGGAATCATCTGGCCATCTATCGTTGCTCCTTACAAGGTAATCGTTGTTCCTACAAAGGCTAACGACGAGGAACTCATGACTGTCGCTAACAAGATCTACGACGATCTTACAAAGGCAGGCTGCGAAGTCCTCATTGATGATAGAAATGAACGTCCTGGCGTTAAGTTCAAGGATGCAGACCTCCTCGGTATCCCGCTCCGTATCACGGTCGGAAGAAGAGCAGGCGAAGGCATCGTTGAAGTTAAGAGAAGAGATTCCAAGGACGCATCTGAGATCACTGTAGACGAGGCAATCAAGCTCGCTAAGGAGATCTGATAAATGATCTTGAGGGTAATAGCGTCATTAGTGCTTTGCGCTTCTTTTACCCTTGGATCTTTTCCTCAAGTACAAGGGAAGGGGGCATTTATGCCCGCTTCCTTTACTTCTTATGAGGTGACTTTAGTTGACGGTTCTTCGCTTTTGATGCGCACTTTAGGCTCACGTCTTGTT
Organism: uncultured Clostridia bacterium; assembly: GCA_946405115.1. GTDB lineage: Bacteria > Bacillota > Clostridia > Saccharofermentanales > Saccharofermentanaceae > Saccharofermentans. The sequence continues at coordinate 1,337 of CAMJGB010000110.1, forward strand.
TTCGAATCTTCTGCTGAGAGAAAGTACGATGTCACGCTCTTAAAGCTTAAGAATTCGCGTGTGGTGAAGAATTTCCAGACCGGTGGAAAGAACTTTGATGTCGATCTGATCAGCTTCATGGACGAAGATACGCTCTATAACGTAGTCATCTCATACGAAGCTTACGGCATGACCGTAAATAACGGTGACAATCTGATCTTCAGGAACGGGAATGCCATTTATTTCTGGAGGTCTGAGAATTACGAATATAATCTCGGGACGACTAAGGAACTCTGGACAGATGATAAGTCTTTGAAGGAGTGCCTGGAGCCGCAGAACGACATCGAAGCAGATGATCCTGTGATCAGGGGATATGCCGAGAGGATCGTCAAAGGCGCGGCAGATGACTGGGAGAAAGTCTTCCGCATTTACAAGTTCATCTCGAGTGATATGGCTTACGACAAAGCCCAGGTAAAGGCCAGTGCTGCAGGTTATCAGGACAGCGCGATCGAAGTCATAAGGAGCGGCAAGGCAATCTGCGAGGGCTTCTGCAATGCGTTCGTCGCGCTCTGCAGGGCGCAGGGCATACCTGCTGTCGTCGAGTTCGGCATAGGGTTCTCGGATTATAACGAGCTTACAACTCGAAAACCTGGTCACGGCGATTATGCTGACCATGCATGGGCTGCAGTCTATCTCGGAGGCAAGTGGCGCTTCGTCGATCCGACTTACGACATGGCAAGATTCCTGCAGGAAGAAAAGGACGTAACGACATACAACGATTCGACAAAGTACTATCTGCTGCCGCTCGAGTCTTTTTCGAACGATCACAGGATAATGGACGCGGATACGAGGCATGGCGTGCCGGTCGCAGGTTACTGCGGAACCAATCATAACGGTGCGAGATTCGAGATCACGAGAGACGGCGTGTGCCATATCTCAGGAAGCGGCTCGCTGCAGCTCCCTGCGGGGATCACGGGATTCCATACTGTTGTTTTCGAGCAGGACAGCCACATCACGGAGATAGGTGCGGACTGCTTCAGGGACTGTGATCTTATAACGGTCGTGATCCTTCCGGATTCGGTCAGGCAGATCAAGAATTCCGCGTTCAACACATGCGAGGACCTGCACTACGTCCGCATACCCGATAACGTTGATTTCATTGGCGAAAAGGCGTTCATTGGCTGTGACGAACTAAGCTACATAAAGATACCTGATTCATGTTCTTCGATCGGGAAATACGCATTCGAGTATTGTCCCAGGCTTTATATCAGTGTGCCGTCAAAGCTGTCGGACTTCGCGAAAGACTACGACATGAAGCCCATGAAGACAGAGGTCAGATAACAGGAGAAGAGTATGTCATACATTGAATTCAAAGATGTAAGGAAGATCTACAAGACAGGTTCTGTCAACGTTAACGCGCTTGACGGCTGTGACTTCTATATCGAAAAGGGCGAGCTCTGCGTAATCGTCGGCCAGTCAGGTGCCGGCAAGACTACACTGCTCAATATCTTAGGCGGCATGGACAGACTCACGACAGGTGAGGTCTTCCTCGACGGCAAAGAGATATCCAGGCTTAATGCTAACGAACTCGCTCTCTTCAGAAGACAGAATGTCGGCTTCGTTTTCCAGTTCTATAACCTCATCCCGAACCTCACAGCATATGAGAATGTCGAGATGGCAGCGCAGCTCGTAAAAGATCCGATAAGCTGCGATCTTCTCATGGAGGAAGTCGGCCTTGCAGACCGTAAGAATAACTTCCCGGCGCAGCTCTCAGGCGGTGAGCAGCAAAGAGTCTCAATAGCAAGAGCGATCGCCAAGAACCCCAAGCTCTTGCTTTGCGATGAACCTACGGGAGCGCTCGATTACCAGACAGGTAAATCGATATTAAAGCTCCTCCAGTCCCTGAGCACCGAGAAGGGCATGACAGTAGTAATTATCACGCACAACTCCGCACTTACCGCGATGGCTGACAGAGTAATAAGAGTCAAGAACGGCAAGATCACGAGCAACATTGTAAATAAAGATCCTGTGGATGTAGAAACACTCGAATGGTAAGAAGTCCCTACATAAAAACGATCTTAAGATCGATCAAGATGACACTGCCGAGATTTATCGCGATCTTCGCGATAATCGCTCTTGGCGTGGGATTTTTCGCCGGTCTCAAAGTGACTACGCCGTCGTTCGTTTATACTGCCGACAGATACACAAAAGAGACGAAGATGTTCGACTTCAGACTGCTCTCTACGATCGGCTTTGACGACGAAGACATTAAGAAATTATCCGAGCGCACGAACTGCGTCGTCGAAGGCGCTTACTCAGCCGACTGCGCATGCTATTTCGGCAACAGCGTAAGCACGAAGACGGTGCGTTTCTTATCGATCACGAATAACGTCAACACTTTGTCTCTTGAGTCAGGACGCCTTCCCGAAAAGCCCGACGAGATCGTAGTCGATGCTTATCAGGTTCCGGGTGCTGAAGCGGGCACGAAGCTCGTCATCTCTGATGAGACGAGCGAGAGCGCGATGAAGATGTTCAAGTACAAGGAATACACCGTCGTAGGCACCGCGAGATCTCCTGTCTACCTGAACTTCCAGAGGGGCACTTCCAACGAGGGTTCAGGCACGATTTCATTCTATGTTTGCGCACTCCCCGGAGCTTTCGATTCCGAGTATTACACAGAGGCTTACCTCTATGCGGATACCGGCATCTATATCTTTTCGGACGAATATAAGAACTGGGCATCTGAAGCTGAGAAAAAATACGGCGACATCCTTGAGACCGTGATCAAGGAAAGATTTGATGCCAAGATCCAGGAAGAATACCAGAAGCTCTACGACGGCTTTGACGAATTCAATGACGGCCTGGATGACGCCTGGGAAGAACTTCAGGATGGCCAGAAAGAACTTGATGACGCTAAGAAAAAGTTAGTCGACGGCCAGAAAGAGATAGACAAGAACCGCAAGAAATTAGTAGATGCGAAGAAGACTATCGATAAGTCCAAGAAGCAGCTTGACGATGCGAAAAAACAGCTCAATTCCGGCAAGGCAACGCTCAGCGCGAGCAAGGCTCAGCTCGATAAGGGCAAGAAGGAATTGGACAGCTTCAAAAAGCAGCTCGACACAATGAAGAAAGGCATCACGGATGGCCGCGCCCAGCTCGAGAGCGCGAAAAAGCAGACCGCTGACGGAATCACTCAGGCCAAAAAGGGCATTGCAGATCTTAACCAGGCGATCCCTTCTGTCGAAGCAGGAATTACAAACCTCGAAAGCCAGCTTGCATCAGAGACCGACCCCGAAAAGATAGAGGAGCTGCAGGCTAAGATCACCACGCAGAAAAATACTCTCGCCGGACTTAAAAAGCAGCTTGAGGAAGCAAAGGCAACGCTTGCTTACTTAGAACAGGTCGAAGCATCTTTCCCTGCCAAGGAGCAGGAGCTTGAAGCTGCCCAGACACAGTATGAGACATACCTTAAGACTTATAACGACAGCTATAAGCAATACCAGGCCGGGAAAGCAAAATACGATATCGGTTACGATCAGTACAAGAAGGCTGAAGCTCAGTATGAGGACGGCCTCAAGAAGTACAACGACGGCGTGAAGCAGTACAACAAGGGCGTCAAGGAATTGAACGATGCCCAGAAGAAATTAAATGACGGTAAGAAAGAATACGATGACGGTGTTTTCGAGCTCTGGAAAGGCTATTCCGAATTCGCGAACACCGCTGACGGCGTATTCAGAACAGATCTTGTATATGGTTACGTATTGCTCGCATCGGTAGATGATCCTGATACTTATGTGCTTGGCCGTGACAAGAATACGGGCTACGTCTGCTTCGACAACGACTCGAAGATCGTTGACGGCGTCGCTGCTGTCTTCCCGGTGTTCTTTTTCGCGATCGCGGCACTCGTATGCTCGACCACGATGAGCCGTATGGTAAGTGACGAACGCGGCATCATCGGAACCATGAGAGCTCTGGGATATACGGACTTCTCGATCATAATGAAATATGCGATCTATGCAGGCTCAGCATCCGTCCTGGGCTGCATCCTCGGATTCCTCGGCGGAACGAAGCTTTTCCCTGCGGTTATCTGGGAAGTCTATCGTATGATGTACGGTTTTACGGATCTCGACTTCGCGACGAGCATCCCGCTCTTCATCCTCTCGATGGGAGTGGCGCTCCTTTGCACAGTTGGCGTTACGGTGGTTACCGCAATGTCCGCGCTGACAGGCATGCCTGCCGAACTTATCAGACCTAAGGCACCGCTCCCGGGCAAGCGCATCTTCCTCGAATACATCGGCTTCATCTGGAAGAGGATGAAGTTCCTTCATAAGGTATCAGCGCGCAATGTCTTCCGCTTCAAGAAGAGAATGTGGATGATGATCGTCGGCATCGCCGGCTGCACAGCACTCCTGATCACAGCCTTCGGCCTTTACGACTCAATCTGCAATGTCGTCAATTTCCAGTACGACGACATCATGAAATACGATCTTAAAGTCACCTTCGACGATAAGTACAGGCAGTATGCGATAGAAGAGGCTGTGAAAGACGCCCGCGAGAACTCCGGCGTTACCTTCGATTACGTTCTCGCCAAGGACGATACAGCCAAGAACAACGGCTCCGGATACGTAAGAGATCTCGAGATGTTCATCTCAGACGATGAGAGTGTAGCTTCGATCTTCGGCCTCACGGACGTAAAGACCGGCAAGCCAGTCGCATGGCCTCAGGACGGCGAAGTCGCTATCTCCGGCAAGCTCGCAGAGAAGAATAATGTCAAGGTTGGCGACACTGTAACATTGTTATATGGCGATGATGAGCACGAAGTAAACCTCAAAGTCGGCGCCATCTTCACGAACTACACATTCCACTACGCACTCATGACGCCTAACACCTACAGGGAGGCCTTCGGCAAACCTTACACGCCTGAGACACTCCTCGTTAAGACATCCGGCAAGAGTGCAGAAGAGGCGTACAAAGTCGCTTCCTACCTGTCTGATAACTATGACGTCAAGACCTGGTCCGCAACGCTCGATTCCAGAGAGAGCTTCTCGAACACAATGGAGCGTCTGAACTACGTCATCGTGCT
>CAMJGB010000111.1 GCA_946405115.1 uncultured Clostridia bacterium
ATTTTGCAAAGATATAAGGAGCTTCAGGACATTATTGCTATCCTCGGTATGGAAGAGTTGTCCGAGGATGACAGACAGACTGTTAACCGTGCAAGAAAGATCCAGAAGTATCTGTCACAGCCGTTCTTCGTAACAGCTGATTCCACAGGCTATGCACCAAGATATGTACCTGTTGATAAGACTGTAAAAGCATTCGGTGAGATTATATCCGGTTCGCTTGACCACATCCCTGAGCAGTACTTCTTCATGAAGGGCGACCTTGACGATGTCCTCAAGGCATATAACGACGATAACGGTAAGTAATCCTCATGGCTTCAAGCGATAACACAACTAAGCTTACTATCTTCACGCCTTATAAGAAGTTCTTCGAAGGTGATGTAACATCTGTCGTTATTCCGACGATTGACGGTCAGATGGGCTTCATGCCCGGACATCCGCCTGTTATCGTTGCTTTGAAACCCGGCATGTCCCACTTCGAGCTTTCAAACGGTGAAGCTAAGTATTTTACCGTTTCCGAAGGATACTGCGAGGTTTCTCCCGACAACAGGATAACTGTTATCTGTAATGCTGCCGAGTTCCCTGAGGACTTAAGCCCCAGACATACCTGCAGATCTTACACCGAGGCTGTTAAGAATCTCGAATCTGCCAGGAAAATCGAGGATAAGGCTGCACGTGATGTCCTTGTAAAAGAGTACTATCAGGCAATTGACAGGGCGAAGGCGAGACGCCATCTTCTTGAGATGTATGGCTCCGATCATCAGAAGGAAAGAATCGCCATTCTTGTTGAAGAATTCGGCTGGAAGGATCTGTTCTGATCAGATTATCTCTATCTTGAATTCTCTTTTGCCGAGCATCAAAGTCTGATCGCTTTTAATCTCATATTCTCTTCCGGGTTCAAGTCTCACATTATTAAGGAATGTAGAGTTATCCGTAGACAGGTCGCTTACATAGTAAGTTTTGTTGACCTTCTTTATCTGAGCATGAATGGGAGACAGTTCTTTGTCAGGCGAGTAAATATCGCATAAGAATCTGTCGGAACCTATCGCAGCTTTGTCTGTATAGATAGCTTTCTTCTCTTCGGTTCCGGACACCGGATCCTTACTTGTAAGTATAAGCGCATCGATACTGCTTCCGTTAGAACTATCCCCTCCGAAAAGCATTTGCTTCTTGGTGTTGTTAGTGTTCTTAGGAATCGTAATCTGAGGCTTATCCAGAAGTATGCGTCTTAACTTAACTATGAAGAAAACTTCAACTGCCGCGATAATGATTGCAATCGAATTAAGTCCTGTGATCGAGAATATCAACGACAGTATGCTTAAGAGCATTATGACTTTGAACATTGGAAGATCAAGTAATTCAGGCTTGTTTGTTTCTTCTTTTATCGGTTCCTTAATCCTGTTTGCCTCGTCCTTAAGAAGCTCCGAGTCGTTTTGCTCGGATGCATAGATGATTCCGTCTATCTCATCAGGATCCAATACTTCCGTGAATGTTTCCGAATTAAGAAAGTCTCGAAGTCCGGTCTTAATTAAAGAGCTTATATTAAGTTTGCCCGGTTCAACCATACAGGGATCAAAGCACACTTTAAGTTCTGAATAATCCTCATCTGAGAAGATATATCTGTCATCCAATGTCACAGATGAGGGGGCGAGAAGATAGTCGGGAAGATCAGCAATAAAAAGGAGAAGGTCCCCGAGAGCCTTGCGAAGCTTATTGATCTTACTCAAATCTGATGGGCGGGTTAGATTAAGAGGTACAAGACCTGAGAAGTCATAAGAGGCTTCGTAATGGTTCAATGTCGGGATTATGTATAAAGGAAGCATATGACCCGAAATGTTTTCTTCAATAATCTCACGGGTATAGCAGTGAACAGAGTCAATGTCTTCAATCTTTTTTATCACAAAATGTCCGTAGGGACCTTTCCTTATTTCCATAGTTTTGACCTTTATTAGTTTATTTTCTTATTACTTGTCAGCCGAACGCTCCGGTAACTCTTCCTTCGTCGAATACGTATTGCATTACGTTACCTGCGTATCGCATAAGACCTTCTCTAAATACCAGCGCTAATGCCACGAGCACAGCGATGATGATGACGATCTCCACAGTACCCATACCGCGTTTGTTGCCGACGCCAAAAATCCGCATATATCTATCCTCCTTTGAAATTTATATCCCCAATGAGATTATTGCCGGTGTTGTTGCTACCAAGAGCACTGATACGAAGTCGAGCGTCATGGGAAACAGAAGTCCCAGCGCCTCGCGCTCTTGTTTTTTACGTGCCGCATTACGGCACAGGTTCCAGCAGGCAGATGCCTGCAAAGACAAAAGTCCCAGAACTTCTGAAGTACCCAGTCTTCCGTATCGTGCGACGAGAAGCAGTGCTGACTGCGCTTCAGGAATCTGAATCCTTAAGGACAGTTTCTCTACAGCATCAGAAGCAGTCATTCCGCTAAGCATCATCGCGCGAAGATTGCGTATCTCGGATGAAAGGCTGTTGCTTTCTTTAAATGCATAAGAACAGATGTCTATGGCCTTCGGAAGCTGAAGTCCCGCTTCGAGCAATGTGTTGATAAGACACAGAAATAACGGCATATCGCGCATCAGATTCTCGCGCCTTAGTTCTGCATCCTTCCTTATGTCATAAGCACCCAATACGGCTACTGTGATGGTAAGAAGAGGACTGAACAGAAGTTTGATGCCAGCTGCCTTCAGTACCAAAGCTGAAAGAATCAGAACCACAGAGCAGGTAATTACCTGCTTCTTAAGATAGTTCTCGTAAGCAAGTCTCGGATTGATCGACAGTTCGTTGAAGATCTCGTGCCTTGATGCGATGAATCCCGCAGGCATTATCTTCTTCAGAAGATCGGTTAGTACAATCTTCTGTTCTGATGACATATCAGCATCTTTATCTGTGCCTTTATCCTTCTTGGATTTCTCGGAATGAGTCATGAAACGGAACAGAAGCGCCGATGCGATTATCGCAACTGAGAATGCGGCGATTAGAATGATCGAACCTATCTTAGATACTCTGGCAGTCTCAAGATATCCGCCTCCCATACGGTCGAGTGCAGCTGTTATAACGAATGGCATGAGACAGAGCATGACAGCTTCCGCATTCTTGCCGGCATTAGCTGCATTAATCTCGTTTTGTACCGCATTCATCTCGGATAACATCTGGCAGCTGCTTCTTAATATGGCAAGGCTGTTGTTGCCGATATCAGATGAGATCGCCAGAGCATGGAATATCGGTATGGTCTCAGGAAAGTTGATCTCCTTCGAGAAAATATCTAATGCTTTATCGAGACTCATATGAACCTTAATGTTGTTCTCAAGTGTTATGAGAGGCTTAACGAGTACACTCTTGCTTCCGAATGAATGCTCGATGACAGGTCTTATGAGCGTTAATGATCGTTCAATCGAGTATCCGCTGCTCACACTTGTTGTTAATACCTGAAGAAGGATGAGAAGCTGTGTCCTCAAGTGTTTGTAGTTTCCGGAGTATATCTTCTTCATTAATTCCTTCCACGGGAAGAACCCGAGAATGATGCTGCCGATAAGTCTTGGTACCATCGCATTAATAAAGAACGAAGATATCGAATATATAAGTATCACGAATATCGGATACACCCACAGATTCTTTATGAGAAAGGAAGAGGAGGCATCAGCCTTTGTAGGCACAAGTGTCTTTAAGTTCTTCATTATCGCAAACTCTTTCACAGCCTTTACCTCCTTCGTTTACAAATAACTTCTTAAGGCAAAAGTCCTTGCCTCTGGCAGGAAGAACAGAGCAGATCTCATCTACATATCGTCTTCCGTTCCTGTCTCTTGTTATGTGGATCATGATGTCTATTCCCATCGACAGCTGCGTCATGATGGCATCATAAGGAAGAGAGGATCCTGCCATTACCATGCCCGTTAATCGTTCAAGCATCTCGAGACACGAGTTCGCGTGGCCCGTGGACAAACTTCCTCTGTGACCTGTGTTAAGTGCATGCATCATGTCGGCACTTTCCGAGCCTCGGACCTCGCCTACGATGATCCTGTCAGGACGCATTCTCAGAGCGGCTCTTATCATCATCGCGATGTTAACTTCACCGCTGCCGTCTGGTCCCGGAAGCCTTGCTTCCATGCGAACAAGATTGTCTATGCCCCGAAGGTTCAGCTCGGCCGAATCTTCTATGGTAACGACTCTTTCATCATGCGGTATAAAGCACGAAAGCGTATTTAAAAACGTAGTCTTTCCTGAGCCTGTACCGCCGCAAAGAAAGATGGTCTTCTTGTTCTTTACACACTCGCACAGGAACCTCGCCGCTTCTTCACTGATGAACCCCTGTCTTATCAAAGTGACGATATCGTGTGAGATACCGGTGAACTTACGTATGGTTACGATAGGTCCGTCAGGTGCGACAGGAGGGAGTACGCAGTTCGCTCTTGATCCGTCCGGAAGTCTTAAGTCGGAGATCGGATTTGCTTCGTTAAGCGGCCTGTTTCTGTTGGCAAAGAAACAGGATATAACGGTCTTCAGGGCTTCCTTATCCTTGAATCGAATGTCTGTCTTATAAAGCTTGCCGCCACGCTCGTAGAACACCTTGTCAGGGCCGTTTACCATAATCTCTGTTATGGTCGGATCTTCCATCAAAGGCTCAATGACATCGAGACGTCTTAAGCTGTTAAAGACGCTTTGTGCCAGTGTTCTTTTCTGTTCGAGCGGCAGCTGTGCCGTGCTTTGGTCAATGCCGATTACTTCGGAGATGATCTCCTTTAATCTGTCGTCAGAGGGATCCTGTTCTGCTCTTAATACACTCAAGACGTAGTAGACTAGTTTCTCCTTGATCTCCTCTGATGTATCAAATGTTGATTGATTCATATTGCTGTCTGTAATCCTCGCAGTAATGCACTGTCATCAAAGATCCTGATGATAATGCTCTCTTAAACATCCCTAATTCCTTAGTCATTCCCGTATCTTCGGTACACATTCTTGCCGGAAGCAGAATATGAAGTGTGTCAAAGAATGGGATAAACTCCGTAAGCTCTGATACTCTCCATCCTTCGACTACTACAAGTGCACCTGTATCTTCCTTCTCGCAAAGCGCCTTAAGATGTCCCAGAAGCTCCTTGCAGGCTTTGCTTCCAAGATCGAAGACATCGTCTTCGTTCTCAGGCTTGCCGCACGATAAGAAACCGCTGCTGTCCGGGTTCAAGTATTCAAGAATCTGAACCGGTCTGAATCTTCGGTTCTCACACGCACGCAGAAGTTTTGTGACAGATCCTTCCGAATCCGAAGTGAATGTGGTCGGCATTCTTATTCCGGACATAAGATCGATCCTTATGGGATGCATACAGTCAAAGCTTTCAGGCCCTATCGCTTGTTTGATGAAAGTCTCCCTTTCATCTATATACGCGTAGGAGATCAGAAGCTTGAGTCTGTCCTTGTCTGAATACCCTGAAGGCACTGTAGACGTCTCCGTGCCCTTTATTCCCGTTAACTTCTCATAGATCATTCGCATGTCTATTATCCGGTGACCTTTACCGTCGTCGGTAAAGATGGGGATAGGAGAGCCCTCCCGCGGAAGTTCAGACGGATTAAACTGTCTGTCATCGTAGAGCGTGAAGATCTCGTCTATGAGCTTTAGGTCCACATCCCGGTCTTCGATGCCTGCCTGTTTGATATACGCTTGAGGAAACTTAGCTGATAGCCGTTCCTTCATGAGCGCATAAAGATAGCTGTCTTTCTCGTATATTATTATTCCGAATGCCATATCCCTTATTCCTTTCATGGCTGTTCTTATCGTTATCATACATCGCTGAAACCAAGAAAAAACCTACTAAATTTCGACAATTTTCGACAATTTTCGACAAAGCTCAGAGTTGAGGAGAAGGCGATGGAATGATAGAATCATAGTTCAGAAAACAAAGTATTAAGGCGGTAAACATATGCGTAAGAACGAAGGAAAGTGGCTCTTTACATCAGAGTCAGTAACTGAGGGCCATCCCGATAAGGTTTGCGATCAGATCTCCGATGCAGTGCTTGATGCAATCCTCGAGAATGATCCTGTGGCAAGAGTTGCATGTGAGACTTTTGCAGCTACCGGAATGATCGTTGTAGCAGGTGAGATTACAACATCTTCTTATGTTGATATCCCCAGCGTAGCAAGAGAAACATTGAAGGAAATAGGATATAACGGCAGCGACGTAAGCTTTGATTACAAGACTTGTGCTGTCATGACTTCCATCGATGAGCAGTCTCCCGATATTGCTCAGGGCGTTAACGATGCTCTTGAGACAA
>CAMJGB010000112.1 GCA_946405115.1 uncultured Clostridia bacterium
CTTAAGATTCTTAAGGCAGGTTCCGTAAAGCTTCGCAAGCATGTCGGTACGGCGGTTGGTCTTGCCCTCACCTCTCGGGGTAAGGTCGAAGAAGCGGTTAAAGTACTTGCAGTCGTGCTCAAAGTTACGCCAGATTCTGTACTGCTCCTCATCGTCGCCCTCAGACTCGAGCTTAAGCTTATACGTTTTCTTATCTACATCAGTAATCTTCTCGAAAAGCTTTACCGTAAGATCGTGCTCTCTGTGATTCTCCCACTCGAAGAGGATTACTCGGTCGTTAAGGATATTAAATACTGAAAGCTTGGAGCCGTCCTCAACACCTGTATCGTCATAAGCTCTGTCGATACCCTGCTTTATGAATTTGCCCAACACATCAACATCGATCTTAAATCCCCTGGTGCTTTTGCAGTAAGGGCATTCCTCATTCGATTCGAAGCCGTTCTCCCTAATGAATCTATGGAAGGTGTCTCGCTTCGGGTTAAAGCAGTCACTGCAGCAGAAGTTACTCATTATCAGCCTCCGACATAAAACATAAGGAGCATCATCAGACAGAAGAATACCATGAAAGACAATGTGCCCTTATCAGTGTGCTTACCTACATTCATCGAAGGTATGGTCTCTTCAACGACAAGGAACGTTAATGCGCCTCCGGTAAGTGCCATAATGAATGACAATGTTCCGGGGAATGCATTGATAAGAATGATAACTGCGATTCCGAGTATGGGCTCTACTACACCCGATACAACTCCCATGAGGAAAGACTTGCCTGTCTCTTCACCCCCGTCTCTTAAAGGTGATGAGACGAATGCTCCCTCAGGGATATTCTGAACCGCTATGCCGAACGTAACCGCAGCAACTGCAGCCGCTGTAATATCCATTGCTCCGTTAAGGACACCTGCGAATACAACACCGATTGCCATTCCTTCAGGAACATGATGAATGGTCTCGGAAAGAACTACCTTACTTGAATACTTAAGCTTACTGTTAGGACCCTCTTCAGCCTTGGTAAATACATGAGCATGAGGAACGGCCTTATCAAGAAGATACTGGAATCCTACGCCTATGATGAAACCTATCGCAGCAGTAAGGATCTTCCCTCCTGTAATCGACGGATATAGCAAAGTCCACATGGCACATGAGAGCATGATGCCTCCCGCCATGCCGGTAAAGAGCTTCTTGATGTAATCCTGAATCTCGTTCTTGACGAAGAAGACAAGAGCGGAGCCTAATACGGTACCTGCGAACGGAACGAGCAGTCCGAACAGAACGTCTCCGTTGCTCATGAAGTCGACCACGCCCAAGTGCTCGAGCAAAACCTTCAAGCCTATGAATATGAGAATGAATCCGCCTGCAGCTTCGGCACCGGCCTGATATCTTGAGCCGAATGCATTACCGATCTTTACGCCCGCACAGGCAAACAGGAATGTTATGAATGCGATGATAAGACATCCGCATACCGTATTGATGACATTGGTCGCCTCCATGAAATGAACAGGAACGGCAACAAGAGTTACACCTACGGCAAGTGCATCGATGGAAGTTGCTACAGCAAGAACCAACATTGTCTTAAATGAGAATCCGGGCTTCGTCTCCTCCTCTTCAGAAGAGAATGCCTCCTTGATCATCTTGCCTCCGAGGAAAGCAAGAAGGCCAAACGCGAGCCACGGTGCGATCTTATTAATGAAGAATGAGAAGAATGAACTTAAAAAATAGCCTGTCATCGGCATAAGGAAGTGGAAACAACCGAACCACACGCCGCAGATCAAGACCTGTTTTAATGTGGCTTTCTTTGTCTCGATACCTTTGCAGATTGATACGGCAAAAACATCCATAGACATGCCTATCGCAAGCAACAACAGTTCTACGATTCCCATAACGATTTGATTATATCACCGATAGCTAAGAATTAACCGAGCAGTTTCTCCAGGAACACACAGGCATCTTCAACGCAGCCGGGGCACGACCTTAACATGGGGCCGCCGGTTCTTCCCTTAAGCTCGTTACACATAATGGAGCCGTTTTTCTCCTCGAAAAGCTTTTCGAGCTGCTCTATCTTCTCGGGAGCCTGAGCCTTAAGCACTTCTTCTGCAGCAAGGATGGCACCGCACTTTCCCATGCGTCCTCCTGCCATAGGCATTGCCGCCATCTTAGCTTCGTACTCATTCATGCCGACCTCATCAAGGTATGAAGTAAGTACTGCCGCGGCGCAGCTCATCTTACCGAACTTTTCCTTAGCTGTCTGTGCTCTGCTTTCCATAATGCTCACCTCTGTTCTATTCTACCACTGCCGCTTATCTTTGATTGCACGTCAAGTGAAAATGTCGCTTTCAGGGCGACCACGGGCTCTTCGGAATTTCCTATACTTAAGCCATCAAACATAAGGGAGGACAAAGAAATGAGAAAGAATCTTACAGAACTGGTATTTATCCTTGATAAGAGCGGCAGCATGCACGGGCTCGAGGGCGACACGATCGGAGGCTTCAACTCCATGATCGACAAGCAGAAGAAAGTTGACGGAGAGTGCCTTGTATCATGCGTAATGTTCGACAACACTTCTGAGGTTGTATTCGACCGCGTGAATCTAAGCGACATCCACCCCATGACAGATTCCGATTACGTTCCCGGCGGCTGCACTGCATTGATCGATGCCTTAGGCGGAGCCATCAAGCACATCGGCAACATCCATAAGTACATCCGAGAAGAAGATGTTCCGGAGCACACGATCTTCGTCATCATCACGGACGGCATGGAGAACGCAAGCCACAAGTACACCTCAGGCAAGGTTAAGAAGATGGTAAAGACCATGGAGAAAGAAAAGGGATGGGAGTTCTTGTATCTTGCTGCAAACATCGATGCCGTTAAGACCGGTTCTTCCATAGGCATCAAGGAAGACCGCTCCATTAACTACAAGGCAAGCTCCATGGGAACAGAACACCTCTACGATGCTGTAGGCGGAGCATTAAGGTCTATGAGGAACAACATTAAAGTAGACAAAGCATGCTTCGATCAGCTTGAGGAAGATGCCAGGGGCAATTAATACTCTCCTATTATCTCCTGGTCCATCGCGAAAAGCACCTCGTTTATCTTATTGATATCGTAGATCTTGTTCTCGATGAAATACTGTACGACGAGGTCACCTTTGCTCGAATCAGACAGGGCATAGCCGGCCTTCATGAGAAGATCCTTCGTCTCGTTAAGATCAAGCTTTAAAGCTACGGCAAAACCCAATGCCGTTCTCTTCTTCGGATGGTAAGAAAGATTGCTTCTTATCTTGGAGAAAAGCTTCCTGTCGACGTTAGCTTTCTTGTAGCACTCGACGTCGGTCATGCCCTTCTCATCAATCTTGCGAAGGAGCATCTGGGTAAAACTCTCATCGATGCGTGAACTTACAAACTCCTCGATGGGAGTGCAGGAATAATCTGCCATCTCCATAATGACTTCATCCTTATGGGAAGCGCAGCGAGCAGCTGCCCCCATAAAGGACCTGTTAACCTTAAGCTTGGGAGTCCTATTATCGATATAGCGGTTTAGTCCGCTTATAAGATCAGGGTCGAGTCTATAGTCTCTTCTGCTGAAGATAACAAGGAATACCGTTAAGTCACTTTCATAGGAATCGATGAACGCTCCTATTGTTGTCACGGCTACATCCAAAGCCTGATCGAACGGATAGCCGTACACGCCCGCCGATATCATCGGGAAGGCGACAGTCGAGCAGTCATTCTTCACGGCAAGTTCAAGGCTTCGTCTATAGCAGGAAGCAAGAAGCTCCTTCTCCCCGTTTTCCCCGCCGTGCCAGATGGGACCTACGGTATGGATAACATGCTTAGCCTTGAGGTTATAACCTGACGTTATCTTGGCATCACCTGTATCACATCCGTGAAGTGTTCTGCACTCCTCAAGAAGCTTGGGTCCAGCAGCACGATGAATAGCGCCGTCAACACCGCCTCCTCCCAGAAGCGAATTGTTGGCGGCGTTAACGATTGCATCACAATCTAATCTTGTTATGTCATCCTGAATGATCAGAAGAGGCATAAGAAGATTTACCTATTAAGGATTGATACCTGCATAGGCGCAGATTCCTGCGAACTCGGCAGAACCGGAGAATCCGTAGAAGACTTCTGTTCTCGAAGCTCCGTCAGCCATTCTTGTGAGCCAGTAGTTATATCCTGCAGGCTCAGGGTCTCTCCCGAGGAATGTCTGATAAAGTCTCTGGATATACTGCTCGTTGGAAAGATGAGCATTCGTGAACTCGGCGCTGAAGAAGAATCCGTAAGCAGCCTGTGTTCCTGTTATCTCTCTGTTTGCAAGTCTTGCTGTCCAGTAATCAAGTCCTGCCTGATCGGGAGTTCTTGATAAAGCAACTGAATACAGTCTTGAAGCGAAGTTACGTACAAGCGTTGCATCCGTAACTCTTACGGTACCAGAATAAGTAACGCCTGCAAGCTTACAGAATACATATCCCATTCCGGAGCACTTACCTGTAGCATTACCGATACCGTCTACTGTAATAAGATCCGGTGAACCTGACCACCATGTCATGGCAAGGATCTTGATGTTGTTATAAGTGTATCTCTTGCTATAGCCGAGGACGCTTATTGTTCCTACAGCCTCAAGCTTTGTTGTTGTATTGATAAGGCAGGAGCCTGCACTTGCTCTGACGGTAACGCCGGATACATTGATCGTATTGATCTCAGCAAGCTGTGAATTGTACTGGGATACATTGATCTTGGTTGCATCAAGTCCTGTCTGGCTCGTAAACTCGCATGCCTGTGTATTGTTAAAGCCTGCAACGCCGCATGAAGCATACGAAGGATTGATCATTGCTGCGTAATGAGCACCTGCAGTTCTCTGTCCTGAGCACCATGCAGCTCTTTCCTGATACCAAAGGGAAATACCGCCGGCCATATTGCTGCCCCATGCAAGGATCTCTGCAGCGGAGGCTACATCGTAGCTCGAATTAGTAAAGTCTTCACCTGTTGTCTTAAGGTGATGGTTAGTATAAGTAGCTTCAGCTGCGCGAAGCATGGCCATCTCTTCGAGTCCTCTGGACCACTGAAGCGGCACATAGTCCGCCATTGTAAGTCCTCTTCCCGGGTTTCTCGGATCAGGTGCGCCTGTCTGGCATGCCTCAAGTCTGTATCCGTTGATCTGGTTTAAGATGGCATCCTTGGATGTAGCATCGAATGTTCCGTAAAGCTGGATAAATACATTGCCGGATCTCGGTGAATTAACATTACATCTGTGAGCACCGCCCGCAATGGCATCAGCGATTATGGCAGCTGCATCCGCATTCTCATCAGCTCTTACCTGTGATTTGGGTAAAGAAAAAGATGCAGGAATGACTGCAGCAATAAGCATAGTGGCGATAATCTTTATAAATCTGTTCTTCAACATTATTAACCTCTTCGATAAAGAATCAGAATTAATTATATCATTTATGCCGAACATAAAAACAGGCGGGTATACCCGCCTGTCGATTAATCCGAATTGTCTACTTCAATATTAGTAATCGGTAGAGTATGAAGTAGCCATTGACATGTAGCCTGTAAGCATTGAACCCAATGTATCGTCGAGGTAATCACAGATAGACTCAGCGAGCATTGTGTTGGAAGGAAGCTTGGAAGGATCAGCTACACCAAGTTCAGAGCAGAAATCATTGCAGAAAGAAGGGTCCTCGTTAATGTTAAGATTCAATACGAGTATAACGTTCTCTCCCTTAACATAGAAAGCAATGGAAGCTGAACCTGTCATATCCTCTGTATAGTCGTCGACATCAAAGTCATCGGACATGGAAGTAATGATGTCATAGATATCAGACTCTGTGAATGCTGCAACGAGATCTTCTACAGAAACATTAATCTTGAGGTATCCTTCGTTCTTACCTACATAGTACTCATCAGAACTCAAATCCTCTACATCGATGCCATACTCATCAAAAGCATCTGCAAGGCCTTCCATGATATCTTCAGACTTATCAGCATCATTCAATGTGATCTGAGCTGCAATTACTGCATTAATAGTAAGATCTCCAATATCCTCAGGACTGTCGATATCATCAATGTTCTGGTCAGCTCTTCCGTAAACAGTCATCTCCTCGACGTCGTCAGCTTCGATAATCTGTTCTATGTCAGTAGTGCCAACACCAAACGTGGAAAGTTCGCTTGTCATGTAATTTACATCGCCCATGTGCTCCTCAATGTAATCGGAATCCATAACCATGTAAAATCCGTCTTCAAGCTCATCTTCTTCAAGATCTGAAGTATTGTCTT
>CAMJGB010000113.1 GCA_946405115.1 uncultured Clostridia bacterium
TATCGCCGTTTCCGCTTTGTTCGTATTCATTGCGATTAAGAGCAAGAAGCTTGCAGAAGGTCTCGCACTTATACTCGTAGCGGTATGTGCCGTTATGAGCATCGTTAACATGAACGTTATCAAGAAGTCCTTTGACGAGACTTCAGAAAGACTTCTTATTGATCTTCCTTCAATCCCGCTTTCAAGAGAAGGACAGAATGTAATGGTCCTCATGATGGATCGTGCTCCGGGTTATCTCGTTCCGATAATCTTCGAGGAAGTCCCCGAGCTTGCAGAGCAGTTCGACGGATTTACTTTCTACCCGAATACGATTTCCTTCGGTACGCATACAAAGCATGCTGCACCTGCGCTTTTCGGCGGATACGATTACACTCCCGGTGAGATCTGCGGTGATGAGAGCACAACTCTTGTCGAGATGCAGAACCAGGCCTTGTCTGTGATGCCGCTTCTTTTCGCAGGGGAGGGATATGATGTAACCGTCTGTGACCCGCCGTATGCGAATTACATGTCACCTCCGGATCTTCGTCTGTTCGATCAGCCGGGATACGAGGGCATCAATGCATATATTACCGAGGGCAACGTCGGTATCGATTCCATGGATTTTAACGGCAACAAGGTCCGCCTTTGGGAGAGAAACTTCTTCTGTTACTCGATCCTCAAGGTAAGCCCTCTTTTCCTGCAAAATACCGTATACAACCAGGGTAACTACAACATGACCGATGCGGGTATCTCAGACAGCGGAGAGTTTACTCTTCCTCAGATCGGTTACGGACCTTCTACTTCCATGGGTGTAAACGAAGGCTTCATGGATGCTTATTCCGTGCTTTATAACTTTGCGGATATCACGGAGATCCGTGATGACGATACAGGTACATTCATGTACATAGATAACGAGACTCCTCATACGACGATGCTTCTGTCAGAGCCTTCCTATGAGCCTTCTCAGATTGTTGACAACACGGCTTACGATGCAGAGCATGCCGACAGATTTAACGTATCGGTCAACGGATACTATCTTCAGATGAACGACTACAACTGCATGAGACACTATGAGTCTAATGTTGCAACTTACATCCTTCTCGGAAGATACTTCGATTACTTAAGAGAGCAGGGTGTATGGGACAACACAAGGATCATCATCGTTGCCGATCACGGTACGATGAATGTCGATGTTGCCATGTTCGGTGACCAGACTGTCCTTAACAGAGTAAGCATGGAAGCTTATAATCCTGTTCTCATGATCAAGGACTTCGGTTCGACAGGATTTACAGTCTGCGAGGACTTCATGACGAATGCGGATGTTCCTTATATTGCTACACAGGGGCTTATCGAGAATCCGGTAAATCCTTTCACGGGTAATCCTTTGATGTTCCATACTGATTACGGAATGCCCATTTGTGTTTACGATTCTAATGACAGTAACGTATCGGATAGCGAAGCAGGTGCCGATGCCACAAGATTTATCATCGACGACTGGTATGCATTCGACGGAACGAATATCTTTGATGCAAATGCATGGACTTATATGGGGGCAAACTGATGAAGCTTTCTGTAATCGTACCCGCATATAACGAAGAGAAGGTCATTAAGGACAGCCTCATTGAGATAAGAAAGGCTCTTATCTCAAATGTCGATTCTTTCGAGATCTTAGCTGTCGATGACGGAAGTTCCGACAATACAAAGGCGAAGATCCTCGAGGCATCCTCAGAGTGTCCCGAGATTATTTATGCGGGCTATGAAGTTAACCGCGGCAAGGGCGGTGCTATCAAGCATGGAGTTGAGAAGGCTACAGGAGACGTCATCGGATTTATCGATGCCGATCTGGACCTTTCTCCGGATCATCTCGTAAGATTCGTTTCTCATATGAACGAGTCAGGCTGCGATGTCGTAATCGGTTCCAAGATGCATAAGGATTCTAAACTTGATTATCCGCCGTTAAGAAGATTCGTTTCCTGGGGATACTTCGTCATCCTTAAGATTCTGTTCGGCATGAAGATTAAGGACACGCAGACCGGCGTTAAGATCTATAAGGCATCCATCATCAAGAAGGTAGCCCCGCTTCTTCACGTGTCAGGTTATGCATTCGATATCGAGGTGCTCGCTTTGTGCTCGAATGAGGGCGCGAAGATAGACGAGATGCCTGTTGAAATAGTTTTTAAAAGAAATGCGTCTTTTGGTAGAATAAGTATCGGAGATATCTTCAAGATGTTTTTTGACACTTTGGGTATCTGGTGGAATCTTAGAATACGAAGGAGCTACTTTAAGTGAAGTGTCTGATACTTGCGGGTGGTCTGGGTGAGAGATTATGGCCCCTTTCAAGACGTGACTACCCCAAGCAGTTTATCGAGCTTACACAGTATCACTCTGTTTTTCAGGATACGATTGCACGTAACATGCCTTACTGCGATGAGTTTCTCATCGTAAGCGGCATCGAGCATAAATACATTATCGAGAACCAGCTTAAAGCTTTCCAGGGGCTTTCATACAGCTCTTTCTACGAGGAGATTCCCAGAAGAACAACAGCTTCCGTTACATTAGCTTTCATGACTCTCGAGCCTTCCGAGTATGTTCTCGTCGTTCCTTCCGATGTCATGATCGATGCATCCTCCGGTTATTCCGATGCTATTCTGAGTGCGAAGAATCTCGCATCACAAGGCAGGATCGTAGTATTCGGCAAGAAAGAAGTAAGCGTCAACGTAAGATACGGCTATATCTACGATGAACCCGTAAAGTTTAAGGAGAAGCCGGATGATTCTTTTGCTCCCGACGGAACTATTTACAGAAACCTCGGTATGATGCTCGTAAGAGTAGGCGATTACTTAAATGAGTTAAGGAAGATCTCTCCCGAGATTTACAAGTCCTGTGCAGAAGCCTTTTCGCGCAGGGAGGAGAAGGAAGGTAATATCGAGTTCAGAAAGGAAGCCCTCGAGCTTATCGAGCGCGTGTCGGTAGAAAGAATTGTTCTTGAGAATGCTTCCAACCTTTCCATGGTTAAGTCCGACTTTGTTTGGAACGAGCTTACTTCCATCGAAGACCTCGAGAAATTCGCATATAAGAACAAGGGTCCCGCAGTGGCACATAACAGCGAAGGCTCCCTTGTAATCAATAAGTCCGAGAGAAGTGCCGTAGTAGTAAGCGGAATCAAGGATGCAGTTGTGGTTAATACTGAAGATGCCGTTTATGTAGGTGCGAGAGGACAAAGCAGCGTAGATGATCTTAAGAAGCTCTTAGGTCCTGACAACAAGGATGTAAAGAAGATCGAAGATCACATCAACGGCAGCAATATCCACTTCAGACAGTGGGGTTACTTCAAGGAACTTGAAAGTTCCAAGAATCACTACGTAAGACATAATTACATTAATCCTGGAAGAACCATCTACGAGCATGCTCACGAGAAAAGAACTGAGAACTGGATCATCATCTCGGGCAAGGCTCTGGTCTCGCTTGATCAGGTTAATACCGTTTACGACGGCTCAGGCAACGTGGAAGTAAAGCCCACGGTACGTCATCAGATCTCCAATATCGGGGATACGGTTCTTGAGTTCGTCGATACGGCTTACGGCGATGACATTTTCTTCGATGACAGACAGGCAAGATCCACTTCGGATATCGGTGAGATCGATCTCGGCGTTAAGATCGATCCTCTCGTTAAGCTCAAGCCTGCACTTAAGGAATATATCTGGGGCGGTACGCGTCTTAAGACTGAGTTCGGCATCGAGACCGATATGGACAGGGTTGCCGAAGCGTGGGTGTTAAGTACGCATCCCGACGGACAGTCCCGTGTCGTTAACGGAAGACATAAGGGTATGTATCTTGGAAGATACATTGAGACTGTCGGTAAGAATTCCCTGGGATGGAAGTGTGCACCTTTACGTGCATTCCCGCTCCTCGTTAAGCTTATTGATGCCAAGTCCGATCTTTCCGTTCAGGTTCACCCCGATGACGATTATGCTCTCGAACATGAGAACTCCTACGGCAAGAATGAGATGTGGTATGTATTGGATTCGAAGCCGGGTTCCGGTCTTTATGTCGGCTTTAACAGAGACGTCACAAGGGAAGAGGTCGAGGCTTCTGTTAAGAACGGTACCGTAACGGAGCTTCTGAATTTTGTTCCTACTAAGACGGGTGATGTTTTCTTCATTCCTGCAGGTACTGTTCATGCCATCGGCGCCGGCAATCTCATCTGCGAGGTACAGCAGTCAAGCAACTGCACCTACAGACTCTATGACTACGACCGTGTAGACAGATACGGCAACAAGCGTGAACTTAATCTCGAGAAAGGACTCGATGTAATCGACTACCGTAAGTATGAACCCCAGAGTCTTGAGGGCGAGGGCAATCTTATCTGCAGATGCAAGTACTTCGAGGCTTTGGTATATGAAGTAAACGGCAACATGACGGTTTATGCCGATGACAGTAAGTTCGATGCTGCCGTATGCCTTGAGGGTGAAGGAACAATTTCCTGCGCTGACGGTAAACTCTCACTTAAGAAGGGTGAGTCGGTATTCCTTCCTGCATCGAAGGATCAGATCGAACTGTCAGGCAGTATGAAGGTTCTTATCTGCCACGTCTGATTTCTTCTCAAGATTCTTAATCCTTACAAAGAAGATAATGATGATGTATATCGCACCCACTATCCATGTAAGGGGTTCGCATATTGCTATGCCCAAGTATCCTAACCTTACTGCGAGGAATCTTGCGGTAATGATCTTGAGGATAAGCTCCATGAGACTTGCGATGATCGGCACGAACTTCGCACCCATGCCCTGCAATGTCGTTCTCGTTATAAGGAGCACTGCAAGCACGAAGTAGAACGGCAGGTCGAACCTTAAGTAGAACACGGCGTAATCAATAAGATCCTGCGTTGAGGTTCCTGAGATAAGCCTTACCATGTTCTCACCGAAAAGATAGATCAAAGTAATAAGCACGGTTGCAATACCAAATCCGCAGAACAAAACGCTTCTAAGGCCCTGCTTGATACGGTCGTATCTTCCGGCACCGTGGTTCTGTCCTGCGAAAGTCGCCATGGCGTTCGCAAGCGTGGAGAGCGTCATCATGCAAAGCTCGGAGATCTTACGCGCAGTCGTGTGAGCTGCGATTACAGTCTTGCCGAGATCGTTGATCGCACCCTGCAAGATCATGGAACCGAGATTTACTACTGTAAACATAAGAGCAAAAGCTATTCCGGAACTGAAGATATCAGAGAGCATGTTGCGCTGAAGTACGATGTCTTTCCTTCCGATATGAACCTGCGGAACATTCTTGACTATGTATATGAACGTAAGCGTCGAAGAAAGGATCTGTGAGAACACAGTCGCATAAGCCGCACCGGGAAGTCCCCATCCGAGCTTTCTTACGAACAGAAGGTCTAGTGCGATGTTAGTGCTTACAGATACCATGAGGAAGATAAGAGGAGCACGGGAATTTCCGATAGCCTGAAGGATTCCTCTTAATACGTTATAGAGGAAAAGGAATCCGGATAAGCCGATTACGACGGACGCATAGCTGTAAGCCGTGTCGAAAATCTCCTCCGGCGTGTGAAGTGCATACATCAAAGGCTTTAAAGATATAAATCCTATAAGGGGAACGAGTATTCCCCAGATCAATGCGATGAATCCTGTGTTTGCTACGGCTCTCTTAAGACCTTTCTCGTCCTTGCCGCCGAAGTATCTTGATATGACGACGGCAAAACCGCTCGCCATTCCGAACATGAGCGAATTGAAGAAACCGTATATCGTGGATACGGATCCTATGGCCGTGAGAGCATCGTCTCCCAACGAGTTTCCAATGATGGCGATATCCGTGAGGTTATATAACTGCTGAAGGATATTACTTAAGAATATCGGTATGGCAAACATAACCGTCATCTTGAGCGGATTGCCGTGTGTAAGATCAGTTGTTACGCGATTTGTAGACATACCTAAGTTTTAAACCTAAAGAGGGTTATCTTATACCACATTTAATTGTATTTTGTCAGATTCGTTATAAAATGTGGTTATGGAAAAGGCTGTAACTGAGTACAAGGTCGCGAAGGAAATCTTCTCATTAGGCCGCGACATAATCATCTCTGACGAAGCTCAGCAGATGAAGCAGTTCACACAGCACGGAACGACATCCGTGTTTGAGCATGCTTTGGCCGTAGCGAAGTTCAGTCTTATATTTGCAATTAATCTGGAATCCATGACAAGCGTTAAGGTAGACAGGGAAGCTCTCATAAGAGGA
>CAMJGB010000114.1 GCA_946405115.1 uncultured Clostridia bacterium
GGAATCAAGATTTTCGTAAGGGGACCTAAGGGTGTTACGCCTACCCCTGAGGGAAGAGAGTTCCTTAATGACATACGGGGTCTTGAGGGACACTACTTTACGCTCATGCATAAGTATGAGGGCGACGGCAACTACAGAAGAAAGTTTGCCGTATCCACGCAGCACTACTCTTTTGCAGTGCACTCCTTTATCAAGATGGCGAAGCAGTATGATGTAAATACTTTCGACTTCTCCATAAGAGAGACGAAGACGAGAGATGTTATCGACGACGTAGGTGCACTCCGAAGCGAGATCGGCATCCTGTATCTTTCGGAGAAGAACGAGAAGTTCATAAGAAAGCTTCTTGATAAGAACGATCTCGAGTTCCACTCCCTTATTAAATGTAATGCATATGTATATATAAGTGACGATCACCCGCTCGCTAAGAAGAAGTCGATCAAGTTTATAGACCTCGCGCCGTACCCGTGCCTTTCTTTCGAGCAGGGGGAAGAGGCGTACTTCTTCGCAGAGGAGATCCTGGGCGAGTACGAGTACTCCCGTGTAATTACCGTAAACGACAGAGCTACCATGCTTAACCTCATGAAGGGCATGCACGGCTACACGCTTTGTTCCGGTATCATCTCGGACGACATTAACGGTGACGGTTACATCGCAGTTCCTTACAAGGCGGACCCCGATCACCCGAACAGCGTGATGGAGATCGGATACTTAACCAAGAAGAACAGTATCGTGAGTGAGCCCGGACAAAGGTATATAGAAGAATTAAAGGATTTCCTGAAGGGGGTTAAGGGGTTATCAAAGTAATTGATAACAACCTATCATAATTCGGAATTATACACAGATAATCTGATATGTCATACTTTGGTCATCAAAAGCAAAACACAAACTCAATTGACCAAAGGAGATTACTAACATGGCATACAGATTCGAAACACTTCAGCTTCACGTAGGACAGGAGCACGCAGATTCCGCAACAGATTCCAGAGCGGTACCGATCTATCAGACAACATCTTATGTATTCCACGACAGCGCAGACGCTGCAGGAAGATTCGATCTTTCCAGAGGCGGTAACGTTTACGGAAGAATCACAAACTCCACACAGGGAGTTCTCGAGCAGAGAGTTGCAGCACTCGAGGGAGGAACGGCAGGACTTGCAGTAGCATCCGGTGCAGCAGCAATCGCTTATACGATCCAGGCTCTCGCAGCTAACGGCGGACACATCATCGCACAGGAGACAATCTACGGCGGAAGCTACAACCTTCTTTCCAACACACTTCCCCAGTACGGCATCGAGACAACATTCGTAAACGCACACGACCTTAATCAGATCGAGAGCTCCATCAAGGAGAACACAAGAGCAATCTACCTCGAGACTCTCGGAAATCCTAACAGTGACATCCCCGACATCGAAAAGATCGCTGAGCTTGCTCACAAGCACGGACTCCCCGTAGTAGTTGACAACACATTCGGCACACCTTACTTGATTAGACCTCTTGAGCACGGTGCAGATATCGTTGTTCACTCCGCTACTAAGTTCCTGGGCGGTCACGGTACATCATTGGGCGGCATCATCGTTGAAGGCGGCAAGTTCAACTTCAAGGAGAGCGGCAAGTATCCTAACATCGCTGAGCCTAACCCTTCTTACCACGGCATCTCTTTCTACGATGCATTGGGCCCGGTTGCATTCACAGCATTCGTAAGAACTATTCTTCTTAGAGACACAGGTGCTGCTATCTCACCTTTCAACGCATTCTTGCTCCTTCAGGGCATTGAGACATTGTCCTTACGAGTTGAGCGTCACGTAGAGAACACAAAGAAGATCGTAGAGTTCCTTTCTAACCACCCTCAGGTTGCAAAGGTTAACCACCCTTCACTTGCTGATCACCCTGACAATGCTTTGTATCAGAAGTACTTCCCGAACGGCGGCGGTTCCATCTTCACGTTCGACATCAAGGGCGGTAAGGAAGAGGCTTGGAAGTTCATCGACAACCTCGAGATCTTCTCACTCCTCGCTAACGTTGCTGACGTTAAGTCCCTCGTTATCCACCCTTACACAACAACTCACTCACAGCTTACTGCTGAGGAGCTTGCAGAGGTTGGCATCAATGAGAGCACGATCAGACTTTCCATCGGTACTGAGCACGTAGACGACATCATCGCTGACCTCGAGAAGGGTTTTGCAGCTATTAAGTAATAAGTGTATTAACTTCCTTTCTGAAAATTAACAACATAATCAGCTGACGAGAAGGCCTCGGAAACATTGAAATCCGGGGCTTTTTCATATTCGTTGAAAAAATATTCAATAAACTGTTGACAATTCATTGAACGGAAGTTACAATGAACTTGTTCGTTGAACAAAAATTCAATTAAACGGAATTTGGAATAAGGAGAGTAGAACAAAATGGAAACAGCAAACAAGCAGAAGGTAGTCATCATCGGCGGCGGCGTAGCAGGACTCACAGCAGGTGTTTATGCGCTCATGGCAGGATTCGACGCAGAGATCTATGAGAAGAATGCTATCCCGGGCGGCGAGTGCATCGGCTGGAACAGAAAGGGCTACCACATCGACAACTGCATCCACTGGCTCACAGGCACAAGAAAGGATACAGAGATGTACGATGTATGGAAGAAGACTGGCGCCCTCTCAGATGACACAAAGTATGCTGAGATCAACGCTTTCTTCACATCAACTTACAACGGTCAGACAGCAACACTCTGGAACGACCTTGAGAAGACCGAGAAGGAGCTCATCGCAGTTTCTCCCGAGGACGAGGAAGAGATCAAGCACTTCATCGAGTCCGTTGAGATCTCCAAGCAGTGCCTTTTTCCCGCAGGAAAGCCGATGGAGATGTGGGGCGTTAAGGACTACATCGAGATGGGCAAGAACATGGCTGACTTCCCCAAGGTAATGAAGGAATTCGGCAAGATCACTATCGAGGAGTACAGCAAGAGATTTAAGTCCGTGCTTCTTCAGAAGCTCATGTGCGACTACATTCCCGCTTCCTACACAGCATATTCATTCCTCGTTTCCTACGCTACGATGGCAGATGGCAACGGCATGATCCCCCTTGGCGCTTCCCTCCAGATGTCACTTAGAATGGAGAGAAGATTCAAGGAGCTCGGCGGCAAGATCTTCTACAACACAAGCATCGCGAAGATCAACATCGAGAAGAAGAAGGCTACCGGCATCACACTTGAAAGCGGCGAGTTCGTAGGCGCAGATTACGTTATACCTACGATCGACACACATCCGCTTTTCGAAAAGCTCCTGCCCAAGTCCTACATGCCGAAGGAACTCGTGAAGGCTTATAAGGAAGAGAAGAACTACCCTGCAACGAGCGGCTTCCAGGTAGCGTATGCAGTTGATGCGCACTTTAATGAGAATACGGGCAGAGGCGAGACGATCTTCGTTGAGATCGAGCCCCTTAAGATCGGTGCAAGAACTTTTGGTAGAATGTATGTGAAGGCATACGGTTATGATCCGATCTTTGTTAAGGACGGAAAGCAGGTAATCCAGACCTGCATCACTCAGACTGACGAGGACTACTACTATTGGAAGAGCCTTACGAAGGAAGAGTACAAGAACGTAAAGGAACAGCTTGTTGCAGAAGTTTCTAAGAGGATCGAAGCAGCTTTCCCTGAGCTTCAGGGTGACCTCGAGTTCCTCGATGCATGGACACCTCTTACTTATGAGAGATACTGCCATGCTTACCACGGAAGCTACATGAGCTTCATCACAACTCCTAATGGAAAGCAGATCCGCATGAAGGGCAAGCTTAAGGGTATCGATAACCTTTATGTTGCCGGTCAGTGGACAAACTCTCCCGGAGGACTTCCTGTAGCAGCAGCAAGCGGCAAGTTCGCGATTCAGAGGATCCTGAAGAGCCAGAAGAGGGACATTAATCTATGAAAAGAAAAGAACAGAAAGAAGAGAGAAGACGCGCCATATTGATGACCGCCTTGCAGCTATTCGTTGAGCGTGGTTACTACGACACCAAGATCACGGACATAGCTGCCGCCGTGCCGATGAGTACGGGACTTCTGTTCCATTATTTTGAATCCAAGGAAGATCTCCTTATGGAGCTCGTGAAGATGGGTGCGGAGGGAACAAAGTCCGCCGACCCCATCCCGGGAGTTCCGCCTGAGATTTTCTTAAGTAAGTTTCTGGGGCAGTTATTCTCTTATGCCACAGAACAGCCGTGGGTCTTTAACATGTTTGTCCTCATGGGGCAGGTGAGAAGACCCGGAATGCCTGAAGAGGCCAGAAAGATCGCTGAGGGCGTGAATGCGATAGACATGACGGTCGCTCTAATTAAGGAGGGCCAGTCTAAGGGCGTGTTCCGCGAGGGAGATCCTGTGATAATGTCCACCATGTTCTGGGCGGCCATTCAGGGCATCATGGAGGAGATGGCAGTTAATAAAGAATTTAAAATGCCTGATCCCGAGTGCATCGTCGCCATTTTGAAGTAAGATCAAGATAAAAACTTGACAGTGTGACGTAAAAAGAGTATAAGATTTAACAGTTGAATAAAAACAAGCAAAGGCGCTTATTGACACGGAGATCCCGTGTCGGTAAGCGCTTTTTGTTTTGCAAGATCAGGAGTTGCCATTATGGAAAACAAGGTGGAAACAGAACAAATCAACAATTACAGAGTTCAGCAAGCGTTCCCTAAGAACGGTCTTTACGATCCTTCTGAAGAGCACGAGAACTGCGGAATCGGCGCGGTCATCAAGATCGACGGCGAAGCTTCCGCTAAGGTTGTCGATGATGCCCTGACGATCGTAGAACAGCTTGAACACAGAGCAGGTAAGGACTCCGAAGGTAAGACCGGTGACGGTGTAGGCCTCCTCGTTCAGATCTCACACGACTTCTTTAAGAAGGCTTTGGAGACTGACGGAATCAAGGTAGGCGACAGAAGATCCTACGGTATCGGTATGTTCTTCATGCCCCAGGATGCATCCCTTACAGCAGAAGCAAAGAAGACATTCGAGAATGCATGCGCTAAGGAAGGACTTAAGTTCTTGGGCTGGCGTCAGGTTCCCGTTAATGAGGATGTTTTGGGATCACGCGCAAGAGAAAGTATGCCTACAATCACGCAGGCAATCGTTGAGCGCCCCGCTGATGCTAAGGAAGACATCGACTTCGAAAGGAAGCTGTACTTCGCAAGGAAGCTTTTCGAGAAGGAAAATAACGATACTTATGTGTGCTCATGCTCATGCAGAACCATCGTGTACAAGGGCATGTTCCTCGTAGGCCAGCTCCGTACTTTCTATAAGGACTTGGCTGACGGCGCGTACACATCCGCGTTCGGTATCGTGCATAGTAGATTCTCCACGAACACGAACCCTACATGGCAGCGTTCACACCCTTATCGCATGCTCGTACATAACGGTGAAATCAACACGATCACGGGTAACATGAACAAGATGCTGTCCCGTGAGAATATCTTCAAGAGCGAGTATTTCGAAGGTCGTTACGAGGACATCTACCCGATGCTCGACGTAACGGGTTCCGACTCCGCAAGACTTGATAACACAATAGAGTTCATGACGATGGCGGGCGTACC
Source organism: uncultured Clostridia bacterium (assembly GCA_946405115.1). Taxonomy (GTDB): domain Bacteria; phylum Bacillota; class Clostridia; order Saccharofermentanales; family Saccharofermentanaceae; genus Saccharofermentans. The sequence goes on from CAMJGB010000114.1 coordinate 5,568, forward strand.
GCTTCCTCTTGCGATCATGGTTACTATCCCTGAGCCTTGGCAGCACATGGATACAATGGACCGCGAAAAGAAAGCTTTCTACCAGTACTACGCTACCATGATGGAGCCTTGGGACGGACCTGCTTCCATCATCTTCACAGACGGTGACAAGGTCGGTGCAGTGCTTGATAGAAATGGACTTCGTCCTTCAAGATATTACGTTACTAAGGACGGTTACCTGATCCTTTCTTCCGAGGTCGGCGTGCTCGATGATCTTAGTGATGCGAATATCGTTAAGAAGGATAGATTAAGACCCGGTAAGATGCTCCTCGTTGATCTTCAGGAGGGTGCGCTTATTGATGATGAGCACGTTAAGAGTGCTTATGTTAACCGCCAGCCTTACGGTGAGTGGCTCGACCGCATGCTTGTTGAGCTCCACGACCTTAAGATCAACAACAAGAGACCCGTAAGCTACAAGGGCGACGAGCTTGCAAGATTGCAGCGTGCTTTCGGCTACACTTACGGTAATTTAAATAACGAATTGGTTCCCATGTGTCTTAACGGCGGTGAGCCTACCGCTGCCATGGGTGTCGATGTCCCTGTGCCTCCGCTGTCCGAACAGCAGCCTCCTTTGTTCGACTACTTCAAGCAGAAGTTCGCACAGGT
>CAMJGB010000115.1 GCA_946405115.1 uncultured Clostridia bacterium
AGCGTCTCCCACACACCTGTTATGATCGCATCTTTTATATAATCACTCATTTAACTCACCTCCGCCACGGACAGTCCGCCGTCCTTAAAGAAATCGATCGCGGTCTGTCTTTCTTTCTGACTATCCGGCAATTCCACGATCATCTGACCGTAACCGATGCCGCCGACACTTTTCGTGTTCGCACTCAGGATGTTGACCTTGATGCCGGTCTTCTCCACGAGATTCGCGATGAACGGCACACTCGACTGCGTCCCGTCGAAAACAAGTCTTATCACCTTCCCGTCAGGATGAGACGCCTCGAAAGGATTACTCGGGAACACGAGTTTCTTCGCTGCCTTGCTCTTGGGATTCGAGAAGACTTCCTTAACGTCTCCGATCTCTGCAAGGTTACCGTCGTCTATGATTGCGACGCGGTCGCATATCTTCTCGACCACAGCCATCTCATGAGTGATGATTATGATCGTTAACTTACGTTCTTCATTTATCTTTTTAAGAAGGTCCAGTATCTCGCCCGTAATCTTCGGGTCGAGAGCACTCGTTGCCTCGTCGCACAAGAGAACCTTGGGATCGACTGCAAGTGCACGTGCTATCGCGACGCGCTGCTTTTGTCCTCCCGACAGTCTCGCGGGGTACTCGTTACGCTTTTCGAGCAGGCCCACGATCTCGAGCATCTGCTCTGCCTTTTTACGGCGCTTCTCGCGGGGCGTGCCGATGATCTTCAGAGACTGCTCAACGTTCTGGATCACCGTCCTCTGGTTAAGGAGGTTGAATCCCTGAAATATCATCGATATTGAATGACGAACTTCGCGAAGCTCCTTAGGCTTTAACGCTGCAAGGTCTTTGCCGTAGAAGCTGACGGTGCCGGAAGTTACTTCCTCGAGGCGGTTCAGCGTGCGCACAAGCGTCGACTTGCCTGCGCCGCTCATTCCGATGATGCCGAAGATCTCGCCTTCTTTAACTTCCAAGCTCACGTCCTTTAATGCCGTAAATTCCTTGCCGTCATTCTTATAGGTCTTATAGACATTATTAAGTTCGTAAACGTTTTCCATTAATCAAACAATCCTTTGCTTAAGTAGCGGTCTCCTCTGTCCGGGAATACCGTTACAATGTTTCCTTCTTCAATATCTTCGGCAAGCTTCAACGCTGCAGCAAGCGCCGCACCCGAAGACGAACCTGCGAGTATTCCTTCATGAAGCGCGAGCGATCTCGAAGTCTCGAACGCTTCATCGTCTGTAATCTTGATGACCTTATCCACAAGAGTAATATCCATCGTATCTGCGATAAAGTCGTTACCGATTCCTTCGATGTTGTAATCGAAGTGCTCTCCGCCTCCGATAGTTGAACCGTAAGGATCAGCAAGAACGCCGGTGATCGAAGGGTTCTGCTCCTTAAGGTACTTAACTACTCCGGAGAAAGTTCCGCCTGAGCCTGCACCTGCAACAAAGTAATCGATCTTACCGTCGAGCTGGCGGTAGATCTCTGGACCTGTTGTCTCATAATGCGCAAGAGGATTCGCCGGGTTTCTGAACTGTCTTAATGAGACCGCGCCTTTAGTTTTCCCCAGAATCTCTTCTGCGATACGCTCTGCGCCGAGCATACCGAATTCTCGTGGTGTATGAATTATCTCCGCACCCAGGGCCTTCATGATCTTCTGCTTCTCGATAGAGAACTTCTCGGGTACAGTGAAGATTACGTGAAAGCCCATGTTAAGGGCTGCAATCGCGATACCTATACCAGTGTTGCCTGCTGTGGCATCAACGATCGTGCCGCCCTCCTTGAGGATTCCCCTCTTCTTCGCATCTTCAATCATATAGACGCCTACGCGGTCCTTAACGGAGCCTGCGGGGTTCATTAATTCAAGCTTTGCATAAACATTTACTCCGGGCTTAACGCCCATATGATTTATCTTGAGGATCGGAGTGTTTCCGATCATTTCCTTTACATCCTGATATACATTATTCATAGCGTTCTCCTGTCATCTTTATGCCTTAGCGGAGTTTAAGATTGCCTGCTTCAGATCTGCGATCAGATCATCGACATCCTCGATACCTACCGAGAGTCTTATGAGCTCATCCACGATACCTACTTCCTTACGGATATCTGCAGGGATCGCAGCGTGAGTCATGGAAGCGGGATGGCATACGAGGGACTCCACGCCTCCGAGGCTCTCTGCAAGAGTAATGAGCTGCAACTGCTCGAAAAACCTCTTGTAGTCGTACTTCTCATCGAGCACGAAAGATATCATCGCGCCTGCGCCGTCTGCCTGCTTCTTCTGGATCTCGTAACCGGGATCGGACTCAAGTCCGGGGTAGTAAACCTTGCTTACATAGCCGCTATCGGAAAGCCACTTCGCGATCTTGTTAGCGTTTGCGACATGTCTGTCCATTCTTACGCCGAGCGTCTTGATTCCTCTAATGATAAGGAACGAATCCCAGGGAGCGAGCACACCGCCGATAGCATTCTGGAGGTAGTAGAGTCTGTCGGCCAAAGCCTTGTCGTTTACCACTACGAAGCCCGAGATCGTGTCGGAGTGTCCGCCCAAGTACTTTGTGCCGCTGTGGATTACGATATCTGCGCCGAGTTCGATCGGGCGCTGCAGATAAGGCGTCAGGAATGTGTTGTCTACGATAACGAGCTTGCCGTGTTTCTTGCCGATATTACTTACCGCTTCGATGTCCGTGATCGTAAGAAGAGGGTTCGCAGGAGTTTCGATGTAGATTGCCTTAACGTCATCATCGATAGCTGCCTCTACTGCTGCGAGGTCAGATGTATTTACGATCTTATATGTGATTCCGAAGTTCTTGAATACGTTGTCAAGGATACGGAATGTTCCGCCGTAGATATTATCGGATACGATGAGCTTATCACCTGACTTGAACAGTGACAGAACGGTATTGATAGCCGCAAGTCCTGATGCGAATGCGAGGCCGTACTGTCCCTTCTCAAGATCTGCGATAAGTTTCTCGAGTGCGGCACGAGTGGGGTTGCCTGTTCTTGAGTATTCCCAGCCTCTGTTCTTGCCCAAGCCGTCCTGCTTGTAAGTGGAAGTCTGATAAACAGGAACGTTAACCGCGCCCGTTGTCTCATCTCCGTCAATACCGCCGTGGATAAGAAGTGAATTGATGTTTAATGTTTCCTTGCTCATTGTTATGTACCTTCCTTGATATATTTTTGAGTTTAAAAAGCCCGGGGCAGTGCTCCGGGCCTAAGGGTTCAGTTGACATGATTTATCGACATCGAATCATATCGAAGCAGAAAGCTCCTTGGGCCCTGGATTTATACATTCGACAACACATATACTTCATCTTTACTGCTTCTCCTTTCCGTGTCGTTCTCGATTACGTTTGTAATTTTATTCCTATTCACCTACTGTGTCAATAGGTTATTGAAGTAAAATAAAACCCGCTTTTTTAGCGGGCATTAATATAATTAAAGTTCGCAGAAAGTATGAAAAATGCAATCTGTCTATCAAAGAGTGGCGTAAGCCATGTAGATCACCTTCATCTTTTCAGGATCATAAATGTAGGTATAATCGTGTCTTCTTCCCTCGTAAACGAGATCGCCTTCCTTATAGACCTGAAGGCAGTTGGTCGGTACCTCGGTCCAGTGCCCGTCATCGAGCGGATGCGTCGAGAATATGATGCCGTCTGAAGTCGTCTTCTCATGAAGCGTACCGGGCTCGTTCTTATGCACATACAGGAATTCGCCATCGAAGATCATTAGGTTCACCTTATTACCGGGCACGACCTTCGCGATCACATCCTCGATCAGGCGCATACGGTCCTCGGCATCGGCAACATCCATACTGTTCACGCGCTCGAGAAGATACAGGAGAAGTCTCTCACTGTCAGTACTACCGTCCTGCACATAGTAGTACTTGTCAAGCACAGGCGCATCGAAAAGCGTTCCGTTATGGCACAGCACCCACTGCCTTCCGAACTTATCTATTCCGGTAAAAGGGTGCGAGTTATTATCACTGACTTCACCGACGGTCGCGCTTCTTATGTGACCGATGCAAAGCTTGGTCTCGAGTTTCTGGTCAAGAAGCGCATGAAGATATGTGCTGTCAGATGCCTTCAAGTATTCTTTGACTATTATCTCGAACGTGTCGTCTTTCAGGTAGAGGCCCCACCCGTTCTTATGCTCCTCGCTGTGAGAATAGAAGGTCTTAAGCGTATCGTTGACCGTTATCTTGCGCTTTGCTGTTACTGCGAAAAGCTCGCACATGCTCAAGGTACTCCTTCTCTTCATAAGAAAGATTTCCGGATGCGATACCTATCAGGTGATCAGACCACTCGGCTGCAGTCTTACCGTTATAGATAACCGCATCAAATCCGTCTTTCATGATTCTTTCTACTGCGTCCTGAACAGAAGACGCATCGTTTGCTGATTCAAGCTCCTTATCAAGCAGCGTCAGCGCACTGTCAGAATATACGATACCCTTAATAAGTGCAACATAGCCCAGGGCTTTTCCAATCGGCACCGCATCGGCAACTCTGATCTCGATATATTTCTTCACGCGGAAGTGGAAAAATCCCATCGAGATGATGTGTTCGATATTCTTAGGATCCCTGCCTTCTGCGACGAGATCAAGAGCCGTCTTGCTTCCAACGCCCTGGGTTACCCCATCCTCTGTATAAAGGATCAGAGGAACATTGCATATAACCTCGGCCATCTTATCGTAGCCAAAGTCCTCATCGAATGAATGCGGAACAAATCCTGTTCTGTCAGGATCGAGATCATCCCACTGCTGGATTCTGTGAAGATGCTTCTTATCACCTGCTCCGGGCAATGTGGAGTCAGGATCGCTTTTATTCTCCATCAGGATCATCAGTACAGGCGAAATCTTCTGGAGAACGCGAAGTTTTCTTACCATATCTTCTTCAGAAGAATAATCGACCGACACCTGAGCAGATCCCGACGCACGCATCATGTACTTGCCGTATTTACCCGACGTCTTGAAGTAATTATCCATGTGGATATATCTCTTCTTCGGCGACAGCGTGATGTCGTCGGGAGTGATAACCCCAAGCTCCACCAGAGGCAGATTGCCCTTGGTGATCATGCGATATCCGCGCTCTTCGAGAAGCGGGGTCCACAGATCGACAAACTTCTTATAGACCTCCTCGATCTCATGAATCCCGGAATACGGATTGATACTTATCTCGAACTGACACGACGGCTCAAGGCTCGTCGCATATTCGTCCGTCGCGTAGCCTACCGGGAACCCGTCCATATAGATGATCTTCGCACCAAGCGAATCGCCGACCTCCTTGATCAGATCCGAGATCTGATGAAAGTCGATCTGAATTCCGTTCTCATTAATCACAAAATGCTCGATCTCAAGACCGAGCTTCTGTGATGAGGTTTCTCCGCTTCTTATGTAATCGGAAATCTCTTTAATTAAACTCATTATGCACCCTGCCCGTGTTCTTCATAATCTTTCAATGCCGCTTCGATTGCTTCCTGCGCAAGTACCGAACAGTGCATCTTGTAGTCCGGAAGTCCGTCCAAAGCCTCAGCTACTGCTTCATTAGTAAGCTTACGTGCTTCCTCTACGGGCTTACCCTTGATAAGCTCTGTTGCCATCGAGCTTGATGCGATAGCACTTCCGCATCCGAAAGTTTCAAACTTAACATCCTTTACGATGTCGTCCTCAATCTTGAGGTACATCTTCATGATGTCTCCGCACTTTGCGTTACCTACTGTACCTACGCCGTTAGCGTCCTCAAGTACGCCTACGTTTCTGGGGTTTCTGAAGTGATCCATTACCTTTTCGCTATATAAAGCCATATTGTGTTTCTCCTTATAAAATGTGCTGTGCCTTACCTGCTTCAAGATCGCGCCATACGGGCGAGAATCCTCTTAAGTAAGTAACTACATCCTTAACTGATGTGATGATGTAATCTGCGTCTTCATCCGTGATGTCCTCGCCCAAGCTTAAACGGAGTGAACCGTGTGCTACATCGTGTACGCGTCCTATTGCAAGAAGAACGTGGGAAGGATCCAGGGAACCTGATGTGCACGCACTGCCGGAAGAAGCTGCAATACCCTTGTCGTCAAGAAGCAGAAGCAATGACTCCCCCTCGATGCCTTCGAAACAGAAGTTGATGTTAC
>CAMJGB010000116.1 GCA_946405115.1 uncultured Clostridia bacterium
CATACATGACAAAGGTTAGAAAGCATCACACATACAGAAATGCTGAGCCTACAACTTCTATCCTTACAATCACATCCAACGTTGTATACGGTAAGAAGACAGGTACTCTCCCTGACGGACGTAAGGCTGGTGAGCCTCTCTCACCTGGAGCTAACCCTGCATACGGCGCAGAGAAGAACGGTCTCATCGCTTCTTTGAACTCCGTTGCTAAGATCCCTTATGTATGGTCACTCGACGGTATCTCAAATACTCAGACAATCAACCCTTCTGCTCTCGGTAACTCTGAGGCAGATCAGAAGAACAACCTTGTTAACGTTCTCGACGGATACTTCGCACAGGGTGCACACCACCTCAACGTAAACGTATTCGGTGTTGAGAAGCTCCTCGATGCTCAGGCTCACCCTGAGAAGGAAGAGTACGCTAACTTCACAATCCGTGTATCCGGATATGCTGTTAAGTTCATCGACCTTACAAAGGAGCAGCAGGACGACGTTATCTCCAGAACTTGCCACGCAAGACTCTGATCCTAAAACGATCGACCCGCGTATAACATTAGTTTCCTATTGATTTAGGTAAGACTTAAAGAAGAGGGACCCAGGCGACAAGCCGGGTCCCTTTTCTCATGCCTGAATGTCTGGGGGTGGTCAGGCTTTGGTAAGTTTCTTGAGGATTTCTATGTACTCCGCTGTGAGTGCGGACGGATGAAGCTGGGCGGGGAGGATGTAGCCTATCTGCATGTAATCGTCTACCTTCAAAGGCTTCGCGATGATGTTAGGTCCGTTAAGTTCTTCACTGATGACACCGCTACAGATCGTGTAGCCGTTAAGACCTATGAGAAGGTTGAACAGGGTGGCACGGTCGCGCACGACCAGTTCCTTATCGCAGTCTACTGTGCTTAAGATCTCCTCTGCAAAGTAGAAGGAGTTGTGGCTGCCCTGCTCGTAGGAAAGCCTCGGGTACGGCTCTAGGTCCTTAAGCGTGAGACTCTTCTTAGATGCCAAAGGAGAGTTCTTACCGATGAACACGTGAGGCTTTGCCTTGAACAAAGGCGTGAAGATGAGGTTATTGTCACGCAGAGTCTTGCGGATGATGGTCTCGTTAAACTCGTTAAGATAGAGGATGCCGATCTCGCTTCGAAGATGCGCTACGTCATCGATGATGTCGTAGGTCTCGGTCTCTCTCATGTGGAACTCATACTTGTTGCCGCCGTGTGCCTTAAGAAGTTCAACAAAGGCTTCAACGACGAATGAGTAGTGCTGGGAAGATACGCAGAATCTTACCTTTCCCTGCGAGTGTCCTTTATATCTTTCATCGAACAGCTCGGTCTGATCTAAGATCTGTCTTGCATATCCCAAGAACTCTTCGCCATCCTTAGTGATCTCGATGCCTTTATTACTTCTGGTAAATATCGTGATGCCGTATTCTTTCTCAAGCTCCATAATGGCGGATGTAAGGCTCGGTTGTGCGATGAACAGTCTCTTCGCAGCTTCTGTCATGTTGCCGGTATCAGCCACGGTTACGGCGTATCTTAGCTGTTTTAAAGTCATTTGGTTATAAGTTTCTCCTATATCGGGTGATAGGCGTTGCCTATCAGCATAACTCTATTATAGGAAAAATCTATGGACAATGCCACAAAAGATATATTATACCTATCGCTTCAGTGGGTCTATACTTCGCTTAACAATAAACGAAAGCGAGTACACACATATGAGTTCATCAGTTATCGGTTTTCCGAGAATCGGACGCGACAGAGAATTGAAGTTCGCATCCGAGAAGTTCTTCAAGAAGGAGATCTCGGAGCAGGAGCTTAACGAAGCAGCAAAGTCCATAAGAGAGTTGAACATTCTCACACAGAAGAATGCAGGAATCGACTATATCTCATCCAACGATTTCTCTTTCTACGACAATCTTCTCGACACAGCATTCCTCTTCAATGTAATCCCTGCAAGATATAAGGCATTGGGTCTTTCCGACCTCGAGACATTCTTCGCAGCTGCAAGAGGCTACCAGGGTGAGAAGGGCAACGTTAAGGCCCTCGCCATGAAGAAGTGGTTCAACACTAACTACCACTACATCGTTCCTGAATTCGAGGACGATACAAAGATCGAACTCACAGGAAACAAGCCAGTTAATGAGTACCTTGAAGCAAAGGCTCTCGGCGTAGATACAAAGGTTCAGATTGCAGGTCCCTTCACATTCTTAAAGCTTACAAAGTTCGTAGGATCTAAGAAGGCAGAGGATGTTGAGGAAGCACTTACAGCAGAGTACATTAAGCTCTTCGGAAAGCTTGCTGAAGCGGGTGCAACTAAGATCCAGCTCGACGAGCCTTACCTCGTAAGAGACCTTACAGAAGCTGACAAGGCTTTGTTCAAGAAGATCTATGAGAAGCTTCTTGCTAACAAGAACGGCCTTAAGGTATTGCTCCAGACATACTTCGGTGACATTAGAGACATCTACACAGAAGTAACAGCACTTGACTTTGATGCAATCGGTCTCGACTTCGTCGAGGGCATCAAGACACTTTCCCTTGTTAAGACTAACGGTTTCCCCGCTGACAAGATCCTCTTCGCAGGTGTAGTTAACGGTAAGAACATCTGGAAGAATTCCTATGAGAAGACACTTAACCTCCTCGATGAGATCAAGTCTTCTGTTGCTGATCCTTCCAAGGTAGTAATCAGCACATCTTGCTCACTTCTCCACGTTCCTTACACACTCGCAAGCGAGACGAAGCTCCCCGCAGAGTACAAGAAGCATTTCGCTTTTGCTGAGGAGAAGCTTACTGAGCTTAACGAGCTTTCCAACATCACACCCGAGCTCCTCGATGCTAACAAGAAGCTTTTCGAGGGAAGAGTAGACAGCGTTGATGAGAAGGTGCGCGCAAGAGTTGCTGCCATCAAGGATGAGGATTATGTCCGTCAGCCTTCCTTCGCAGTAAGAGAGCAGATCCAGAAGAAGGAGTTGGGCCTTCCCGAGTTCCCGACGACTACTATCGGTTCCTTCCCTCAGACAGCAGATGTTCGTAAGAACAGATCTGACTTCAGAAAGGGCCTCATTACTAAGGAGCAGTACGTAGAGTTTAATAAGAACAAGATCAAGGAGTGCATCAAGCTTCAGGAGGAGATCGGCCTCGACGTTCTCGTTCACGGTGAGTTCGAGCGTAACGACATGGTTGAGTACTTCGGCGAGCACCTTAAGGGCTACGTCTTCACAGAGAAGGCATGGGTTCTTTCCTACGGTACAAGATGCGTTAAGCCCCCGATCATCTGGGGTGATGTATCAAGAACTGAGGCTATCACTGTAGAGTGGTCCAAGTTCGCAGCTTCCTGCACAAACAAGCCTGTTAAGGGCATGCTTACAGGTCCGGTTACTATCCTTAACTGGTCCTTCCCGAGAGAGGACATCTCCATCAAGGAGAGCGTTCAGCAGATTGCACTTGCAATCCGTGATGAGGTTCTGGATCTTGAGTCTAACGGCATCAACATCATTCAGATCGACGAGGCAGCACTTCGCGAGAAGCTCCCCCTTCGTAAGTCAGACTGGTACAGCGAGTACCTCGACTTCGCGATCCCCTCTTTCCGTCTCGTTCACAGCGGTGTTAAGCCCGAGACTCAGATCCATACTCACATGTGCTACAGCGAGTTCACTGATATCATCCCTGCAATCGATGACATGGACGCTGACGTAATCACATTCGAGGCTTCAAGATCTGACCTTCAGATCCTCGATTCCCTCAAGGAGAACCACTTCAAGACAGAGGTAGGCCCCGGTGTTTACGACATCCACAGCCCCCGTGTACCTTCCGTAGACGAGCTCGTAGGACAGCTTACGAAGATCCGTGAGAAGACAGAGGACTACAAGCTCTGGGTTAACCCTGACTGCGGCCTTAAGACAAGAGGCGAGGAGGAGACTGTTAAGAGCCTTAAGAACCTCGTAGAAGCTGCAAAGCTCATCCGCGCTAACGCATAAAAACATGAAGATAGCAGACATCTACAAGCAGAATAAAAGAAGTCTCTCCTTCGAGATATTTCCCCCTAAGAAAGACGAAGAACTTCGTTCCATCGACGAGACACTTGAAGTCCTGTGCGAGCTTGACCCGGACTTCATAAGTGTCACGTTCGGTGCGGGCGGCGGCAGCAACTGCAACCGCACGATAGAGATCGCGAAGAAGATCAAGCACCGTTACGGCGTTGAGCCTGTCGTGCACTTAACTTCACTTCACTACGACAGGGAAGAGATCGACGAATTCGCACGCGTAATGGAAGCCGAGGGCATCGAGAACATCCTGGCTCTGCGCGGGGACAGGACTCCCAAGCTTCGCGAAAAGAACGACTTCACTCATGCTTCCGATCTTATCTCCTACTTAAGCGAGAACCATGACTTCTGCTTCTTAGGTGCCTGCTACCCTGAATGCCATCCCGAGTCGGACGGCAAGATCAGCGATATTAAAGGACTTAGGAAGAAGGTTGAAGCAGGAGCCGAGGTGCTCCTGTCTCAGCTGTTCTTCGATAACGAGAAGTTCTACGGATTCTGCGAGCAGTGCAGGATCGCTGGGATAGACGTTCCCATCATACCGGGCATTATGCCTGTTATTAATGCAGCCCAGATCAAGCGCATGCTCTCACTTTGCAACGCCTCGTTCCCCGACAGGTTTACGAGGATCGTAAGAAAGTATGAGGACAGGAAAGAAGCGCTTTTCGATGCGGGCATGTCCTATGTTACGAGCCAGGTGATCGACCTTCTTGCAAGTGACATTCCGGGCATCCATATCTACACCATGAATAATCCCGTGGTCGCAAGAAGGATCTGCGAGGGTATCTGCCATCTCGTGTAAGTGCCTCAGGTGATTTGATATAATATACAAATCACTTAGTAAGAGAGGCACTTTATGGCACAAGGATATATTCATTCAACGGAAAGTTTCGGTTCGGCAGACGGTCCCGGAGTAAGATACATCATCTTCTTCTCGGGCTGCGCTATGAGATGCCAGTTCTGCCACAATCCTGATACATGGAAGATGACTGACGGCCAGCTTATGGGAGCAGATGAGCTTCTTGAGAAGGCTTTAAGATATAAGACTTACTGGGGTCCTTTGGGCGGCATTACCGTCTCCGGAGGCGAGCCTTTAATGCAGATCGATTTCCTTCTTGAACTGTTCACGAAGGCAAAGGCTAAGGGCATCAACACATGCCTTGATACATCAGGCAATCCTTATAACAAGAACCCCGAGTGGCACGACAAGTTCCTCGAGCTCATGAAGGTTACTGACCTCGTCATGCTCGACATCAAGCACATCGATCCCGAAGGACATAAGGTACTTACCAAGCAGCCCCTCGAGAACATCCTTGAGATGGCCCGCGAGATGAGCGACCTCGGCGTTAAGATGTGGATCCGCCACGTTCTCGTTCCCGAAAGAAACGATAAGGACGAGTATCTTACAAAGCTTGCCGAGTTCATTAAGTCCTTGAAGACAGTTGAGAGGGTAGAGGTCCTGCCGTACCACACATTGGGTGTACATAAGTGGCAGACACTTGGTATCCCTTACGAGCTTGAAGGCATCTCGACTCCTTCTGCTGAACGTGTCGAGAACGCCAGAAAGATCCTTGGAGCTAACTGATATTCATGAAGTTTAAAGCTGTATTATTCGATATGGACGGCGTTATCTTCGATTCGGAGCAGGCCGTAATTGATTGTTGGAAGATTTTGGCGCCTGAGGCGGAAATTCCTAACATTGAGGAGTTCTGCAGGGGTGCCCTCGGAATCACTTCGAAGGCTACCAAGGAGCTCTTCTTAAGCATGTACGGCGATAAGTACCCTTACGATGAGCTTAATCAGAGGAAGCGTGAGCTTTTTATTGAGAGATTTGACGCGGGACTTGTTGCAGTCAAGCCCGGAGTAGTGGAGCTTCTTACTTACTTAAGGGAGCACGGCATCAAGACTTCGATCGCATCCTCAACCTCAACCCCATCGGTTACACGTGAGCTTAAGAAGGCCGGATTGTACGAGCTTTTCGATGAGGTTGTGTGCGGAGACATGATAGAGCACAGCAAACCCGCCCCTGATATCTGGATCGAGGCCATGAAGCGCTTAGGCGTGGAAAGTTCCGATTCTATTG
>CAMJGB010000117.1 GCA_946405115.1 uncultured Clostridia bacterium
CATAATGAACCTGCTCGTCGTTGCCTGTTCCGGGTGTAAGGAATCCAATGGTCATAAGTGAGAAGACCGTGAGGATGATAACTGCAAATCTTTGAACGGAAATGCCCTTAACGAAGATAAGCCTGTAAGTGAAGACCGCAGCAAGCGTCCAGAGGATACAGAATCCCAAGAATAATCCTGCCATGAGTTCATGGGGGAACGAGAACATTGATGTGTGTCTCAAAAGTCTGTGGAACCCTATTACTCCCACAATTTCAGGGAACGCAAGGATGTAGATCTTGTTAACGGGGAAGAATCTTATCGCTATGATCATGAGGATCGGAACCAGGATAAGAAGCATAAGGCTTATGAGAATGTTCTTCGCATTAAGAACCGAAGAAGCGGGAAGGGAATACAAAAGTCTGAAGCAGACGGATATTCCGAGTTCCTCTCCGTTCCTTGAAAGATTGGATGATCCTCCGTAGTTGGTTGTATATATCGTTGCAGAAGATCCGGGGATCGAATCCGTGACGATACTTATGAAGTAAACCTTGCCGTTGCTGTCGGTAATTGTGTTATCAAGTGCAAGATCGACATATGCGTTGTCGGGAAGGGTTGCCTGGTTTAATGTCCAGCTCTGAATCTCGTTTCCGGATTCGTCCTTAAGCGTGAATGTCATGTTGCCTTCGTTGGCTCTGGCATAAGTAGCCGTAAGGATCTCGATGTCGGAAAGACCGTCCTTTGTGCATACGAATCTTTGGGAATATTCCTGTCCGATGGTAATCTCTTCCAAGGCGCCTGAAGCGGGCAATGTATCCGACTGATAAGACAGGCTGTCCGAGTACAAGAAAGCCAATGCGGTTAATACGACCGCAAGACTTACGAGAACTGCTATGAGACTGTTTCTGTTAAACAGAACGCTTTTGTTTAATTTGCTCATATGAGAAGATGATAAAGGTTTTAAGGTTTGTTTTCAATAATCGTGTTTTTATATTATAATAAATGGGTTAAAATTCGATTTGATGGGATGATGCCCTTATGCGCACACCGTCAATTAGGAGGTATTCATGAAAGGTATAGTTCTGGCAGGTGGATCAGGAACGAGACTTTACCCGCTTACAAGAGTAACAAGTAAGCAGCTTCTTCCGGTTTATGACAAACCCATGATCTATTATCCGCTCTCCGTTCTTATGGGAGCAGGCATCAGGGATATCCTTATTATCTCTACTCCGACTGACACACCGAGATTCGAGTCTTTGTTAGGCGACGGATCCCAGTTCGGAATCTCACTTCAGTATAAAGTTCAGCCTTCACCTGACGGACTTGCACAGGCTTTTATCCTCGGTGCTGAGTTCATCGGTGATGATTCTGTTGCCATGGTTTTGGGCGACAATATCTTTACCGGCCACGGCTTGGGCTTGAAGCTTGAGGCTGCTGTTAAGAATGCTGAGGAAGGCCGCGGTGCTACGGTATTCGGTTACTACGTAGAGGACCCTGAGAGATTCGGTATCGTTGAGTTCGATGAGAACTGGCGCGCAATCTCCATCGAGGAGAAGCCTTCTAAGCCGAAGAGCAACTACTGCGTAACAGGTCTTTATTTCTACGACAACAAGGTAGTTGAATATGCCAAGAACCTAAAGCCTTCTGCAAGAGGCGAGCTTGAGATCACGGATCTTAACAGAATCTATCTCGAGCAGGGTCAGCTCAACGTAGAGATCTTGGGAAGAGGATTTACCTGGCTTGATACAGGTACTCATGAGAGCCTCTTTGATGCAGGCAACTTCATCAAGACTGTTGAGCAGCATCAGCACAGAAAGATCGGATGCCTTGAGGATATCGCTTATTCCAACGGCTGGATCGATGAGACTCAGGTCGAGGAGACAATCAAGCTTATGGGCAAGAGCCAGTACGGGCAGTACTTAAGAGACGTACTCGACGGCAAATACATCAACAAATAATTAATCGAGAATAGGAGAATTACATGAACATTATCGTTACAGGTGGAGCAGGTTTTATTGGAAGCAACTTCGTATTTCACATGCTTAAGGCACATCCCGATTACAGGATCATCTGCCTTGATAAACTCACATATGCAGGAAACCTTTCCACACTTGAGCCTGTTATGGATAACCCGAATTTCAGATTCGTTAAGGCTGACATCTGTGATAAGGAAGCTGTAGACAAGCTTTTTGCTGAGGAGAAGCCCGATATCGTAGTAAACTTTGCTGCAGAGTCTCACGTAGATCGTTCCATCGAGAATCCTCAGATATTCCTTGAGACAAACATCATCGGAACTTCAGTTCTCATGGATGCTTCAAGAAAGTACGGCGTTAAGAGATACCACCAGGTATCAACAGATGAGGTTTACGGTGATCTTCCTCTTGACCGCCCTGACCTTTTCTTCACAGAGAACACACCTATCCACACAAGTTCTCCTTACTCATCATCAAAGGCTGGTGCAGACCTTCTTGTTCTCGCTTACCACAGAACATACGGACTTCCTGTTACACTCTCAAGATGCTCGAATAACTACGGTCCTTACCACTTCCCTGAGAAGCTCATTCCTCTCATGATCATTCGTGCACTTCACGATGAGTCCCTCCCTGTATACGGTGACGGACTTAACGTAAGAGACTGGCTCTATGTTGAGGATCACTGCAAGGCCATCGACCTTATCATCCACAACGGTAAGGTAGGAGAGGTTTACAACGTAGGCGGACACAACGAGATGGCTAACATCGACATCGTTAAGCTCATTCTGAAGGAACTCGGCAAGTCTGAAGACCTCATCACATACGTAACAGACCGTGCAGGTCACGACAGAAGATATGCCATCGATCCCACAAAGATCCATAACGATTTGGGATGGCTTCCTGAGACAAAGTTTGCCGACGGTATCGTTAAGACAATTAAGTGGTACCTCGATAACGAGTCCTGGTGGCAGCCCATCATCAGCGGCGAGTACCAGAACTACTACGAGAAGATGTACGGAGATAAGTAAGATATGAGATTCTTTGTAACCGGTGTCGGCGGCCAGTTGGGCCACGATGTTCTGAATGAACTCGATAAGAGAGGATACGAAGCAGTAGGTTCCGATATTCTCGATGAAGTTAAGAACCAGTTCCCTTATGTGAAGCTCGATATCACAAATGAGACGGAAGTCAGCAAGGCTATCGCTCTCATTAAGCCTGATGTAATCGTACACTGCGCTGCATGGACGGCAGTTGATGCAGCTGAAGACGAGGAGAATCAGGAGAAGGTAAGAGCCATCAACAGCAACGGTACAAGATACATCGCTCAGGCAGCAAGAACAAATGATGCCAAGATGATCTACATCAGTACTGATTACGTCTTCGATGGAACAGGCACGAGACCTTGGGAGCCTGATGACAGAAATTATGCTCCTCTTAACGTATACGGACAGACGAAGCTTGACGGCGAGCTTGCTGTATCGGGACTTCTCGATAAGTACTTCATCGTAAGAATTGCATGGGTATTCGGTAAGAATGGCAAGAACTTCATCAAGACAATGCTTAACGTAGGCAAGACTCACGATGAGGTAAGAGTTGTAAACGATCAGGTCGGAACACCTACGTACACATTCGATCTTGCAAGACTTCTTGTAGATATGGCCGAGACAGAGAAGTACGGTTACTATCACGCCACTAACGAGGGCGGTTATATCTCGTGGTACGATTTCACATGTGAGATCTACCGCCAGGCAGGACTTGCAACAAAGGTAACACCGGTAACTACAGCCGAGTATGGTCTTTCCAAGGCTGCAAGACCGTATAATTCAAGACTTGATAAATCAAAGCTTACAGAGAACGGCTTTACACCTCTGCCCACATGGCAGGATGCACTTAGCAGATATCTTGTTGAGCTTAAGGAGGACTAATGGGACAGATTAAGGTAACAACAACGCCTATCGAGGGACTTTATGTGATCGAGCCCGCAGTACATGGTGACGAGCGCGGCTATTTCATGGAGACATACAATCAGAGAGACATGGCTGAGGCAGGACTTAATCAGGTGTTCGTTCAGGACAATCAGTCCATGTCAAAAAGAGGAGTTCTCCGCGGACTTCACTATCAGAAGGAGCATCCTCAGGCTAAGCTCGTAAGAGCAATCAAGGGTGAAGTATTTGATGTAGCCGTTGATCTTAGAAAGGACAGCAAGACATACGGACAGTGGTACGGTGTTCTTCTTTCTGAGGAGAATAAGAAGCAGTTCCTCATTTCCGAGGGTTTTGCTCACGGCTTCCTCGTGTTAAGCGAGACAGCTGAATTCTGCTATAAGGTAACAGACTTCTGGCATCAGGGAGATGAAGGCGGACTTCGCTGGAACGATCCCGATATCGGAATTGAATGGCCTGATGTCGTAGGAGACAAGTTCTCTGACGGCACACCGCTTAACATCAACGACAGAGACAGAAATTTCCCCGGAATTAAGGATGCATTCGCATTCTGATATGAAGATAAACGTGATACCGATAGTAATACCTTCATACGAGCCGGATGAAAGATTTCCGGCAATCCTGAAAGACATAAGCGCCGCAGGCTTGGGCCCCGTAGTCGTAGTTGATGACGGAAGCGGTGATTCTTATAACATCTTTTTCGAAGAAGCGGAGAAGCTTGTTGCACCCTTAGGCGGAGTTGTGCTCCACCATGAAGTTAATAAGGGAAAGGGAAGAGCACTTAAGACAGCCTTTTCCTACATCCTTGAGAAAATGCCGGAAGCCATCGGATGTGTTACGGCCGATTCCGACGGACAGCATTCTGTTGAATGCATCAAGAAGTGCATGGATGCTCTTGAAGAGCACCAGGACTCCCTGATACTCGGTGTAAGAGATTTCTCCGGAGAGGATGTTCCGTTTAAGTCCCGTGCGGGCAATACCATTACGATCAAGGTGTGCAGCTATCTTTGCGGCGTTAAGGTAACGGATACGCAGACAGGTCTTCGCGGTATCTCGGCTCCTTTCATGAAGGATCTTCTTGATGTAGAAGGCGAGAGGTTTGAGTTCGAGACAAGAATGCTCATCGCAACTAAGGATAAGTATCCCATCTTCGAAGTTCCGATCAAGACAATCTACGATTCCAAGGAGAATCACCAGACGCACTTTAATCCGGTCAAGGATTCGATCAGGATATATAAGATCTTCGGCGTTATGTTCGCGAAGTTCCTGTTCTCATCCTTGTCCTCATGCGTTATCGACCTTGCTTTGTTCTGGGTCTTCTGCAGATATTTTGTTGGTGTATTCGGTCCTGCGATTTATGTAGTAGGAGCTACGGTTGCAGCAAGAATCATATCTGCGACTTACAATTACCTGATGAACTACAAGTTCGTGTTTAACAGCGGCAAGAGCCACACGACTTCTTTCCCGAAGTATGTAGCACTTGCTGTGGCACAGATGAGCCTTTCAGCTGCTTTGGTAGCTTTGCTTGTATGGTCTATGCCGGGAGTGAACGAATTGCTGTTCAAGATCCCCGTTGACGTCATATTGTTCATGCTAAGCTACTACATTCAGAGACGTTTCATCTACTGATGGATAACACCAAAGACAGAACTGCCGGCCGTTTTTCCATATGGTTCTTCGGAGCCGTAGCGCTGTTAATTATCCTCATTACCATCTTCGCCATTAAGTGGCCCTGGGGCAATAAGATCTTGGGAGATGAGTATTCGTCCCACATCTACTGCTACAAGTCTTTTAGGCTTCTAAGCGTATCTGTCGGCGAGCAGCAGTTCTTTACCTTTAATCACGATAATCACTATAACGACACCTTCACATTCACATATGACGAAGGTTCGAATTCCTATACGATTCATAAGATTGTACGCGATGTGCCGATGTATCTCGGAGTCGTAAACGGTGAGCTCATTTTAAGCTTTAATAACGAGGGTGATGCCTACAGATGGAATGTCGACAGAGTTGACAACACCATGTACTATCTTTTGATCAATAAGGAGACAGGCCTCGGATTGTACGAGACAGAAAATTCACAAGCCGTTCTCATGCCTGTCGATGAGACAAACATCAATATGCAGATGAGGCTTCAATGAGTATCAAGGATCAGACAATCAAGGGCTTAA
>CAMJGB010000118.1 GCA_946405115.1 uncultured Clostridia bacterium
GGATTTCCGAACGGCCCTTAAGTTCCAATGTAACTTCCCTTAGGAAGGAGCCTGAGTAAGATATGTAGATGAGATATAGAATCCGTCTGATGTCTTATACCAGGAAGAATCTGTAACTGCTACTATCTGAACCTGCTGGTTACGTGTAAGAGTACCAACGATATCGTACTCTGTGGAAGGTCCCTTTCTTACTCTCAAGAACTCACCCTCAGAAACTGCAGCGTACATGATAACCGGTGTATCAAGCTCTGTCTCTGACCAGGTAACTGCGATATCACTTGACGGCAGCGGACCTGAATATACAGGGATTGTTGTCGTAGGTGTAGTCGTAGTCTCTACCGGGATAGGTGTAGGTGTTATATCTGCGAAAGATGTCTCAGTTGTCTCGTCTTCCTTCTTGCAAGCCGCAAAAGCCGCGATTACGGTCAAAGCACATGCAACTGAAAGGATTCTCTTCAAATCGCTCTTCTTCACGGTTATAGCCTCCGTTAATAAACTACTCTAATTATATACTATTTTTCTAATCTACAAATATTTTTGCAAATATTTTTAATCCGGGGCCAAAAGGTAGAAAGCTTCGTGATCTTCCCACTTCCCGTTGATATGCATATATGAGATTCTCTTGCCTTCGTAAGTAAACCCGCATCTCTTAATAAGCGCCAGCGATCTCTCGTTATTCGGAAGTATGAATGCCTCTACCCTGTGGATCTTCATGACATCCATAAGCATCTTCGTGGATTCGACAACAGCCTCCGTCATGTAGCCGTGGCCCGTCTCCCCCTCATCCATGTGATAACCCAAAGAACAGCTCATCATGCCGCCGTAAGCGAAGTTAAAGTAAGAAACTTTACCTATAACCTTGCCGGGCTCACCCTTGCGGAAGATATAAAGAGGCACAAGGCGTCCGTGGTTATACTCATCGCAGTCGTAGCGCAGATACTCCTTCTGCGTCCTCTCCGTAAAATAGCTCTCGCCGTGAGTCTGGGACCACTTCTTGTGAAAGTCCCTGTTTCTTACAAGGTACTCCGTGGTCATTTTCGAGCAGGAGCGCTTCAGCACGGAAAGCCTAAGTCTGTCCGTCTCCATCGCGAAAAGCTCGTATGGTTTAACTCTGTCGATAATCTCGTACATGCCTTAAGTATCGCACTACCTAAGGCAAAAGTCACATATTGCAAAGCTGCTCGTATAACCCGGGGACTGCTGACATCGAGAGGATCGTCACCGCAGTAGCAAGATCAAGTATTACGTGCGCGATCATGCAGGGAAGCGGATTTCTTTTCTTATAGTAGTAAATACAAAACATTATAGTGAGCGGCAGGAACATGATGAAGCGGTACACCATGTAACGCACATTCCAAAGCACAGGTATAAAACAATGCTGTAAGGCGTAGAAGAATGCGGGCAGTATTACCGCAAGATACTTGTTCTTGATGTTATTAACACCAAGTCCCAGATAAAGTCCGTCTTCAGCGAGTGCCGTTGTTACAGGAAGGATAAGGGTATTAATGACAGCAAGCACCAAAGCTATCGGCGCCACAATCATGGGCGGGCTGTAGGGGATCACACCGTAGCAGATAAATCCCGCAAGATAAAGTCCCGCCGTGCCGACTACGACCATCAGAAATATTATTCCTATGTGCTTAACGCCGGTCTGCCCCTTCTTAAGGTTTATAAGTTCCTTATAAGTCATGCCATTTCTTCTCGCGATCACGACCAGCATCACTATGGTAAGCACGTTTATTATGCTCGCCATAATTGACCACCAATTGCTTATGTCGCTTACGGCCTTGCCCGTAACAAGCGCGCACAGAACAAAAGCAAGAATGAATACTACAGAACGAACGGGAAGTAAAACCTTGGACTTCATCTTAGTTACCTCTCTCCTTCAGAACAAAGCTCTCGGAAGCATAATCGATCATCGCCATTACATCCTTCTCGGAAGCCTTAAACACGCCCGTGGCGATCATGGTAGCGATGCCGTGCGAATACAGTATCGTGTTCTGCACACAGCGCATGGCCTTAACTTCATCAAGCCCGGTCTGCTTTGCTATCTTCGCCACAAGCTCACGCTCTTCCGCGGCACCTGCGATATCCTTTATGCTGTACGGCTCATTCTTCGGTCTCTCACCGAGATACAGAAACCTGAAAAGATTCGGCTCCTTCATCGCCATCCTTATGTAAGCTTTGCCCATATGTCGAAAAGCTTCCGCAGCATCCTTACTTCTCGAAGATGCTTTCTTCGCCGCATACTCCTTCGCATACTCTGAAAGTGCGTCCCTTAAGCCTTCCATATTCTCGAACTGCCACACAATGGGCTGAGTAGAGCATCCTATCCTCTTCGCAAGTGAATATACGGTGATGGAAGCAAATCCTTCCTCTATCAGCATCTGCAGCGCAGATTCCAAAATAACTTCTCTGGTAATAATAACTTTACGTGCCATAAGCGACCTCATAGTATAACCGTTGTTATATAACTCTTGTTATATTATATGTAGGCCACAGAGTTCCTGTCAACCAATATTTCAAAGGTCTTGACTTTATGCCCCCTTCCCCATATAATCGAAAAGCTGACAGACAGCCAATATGGTGGGATTAGTTCAGCTGGTTAGAGCGCCAGTTTGTGGCACTGGAAGTCATGGGTTCGAATCCCATATCCCACCCCATTTACATAAACCCGGTTGAGGATTGCTTCTGTCACTGGGGTGTCGCCAAGGGGTAAGGCACGGGTCTTTGACTCCCGCATTCGTAGGTTCAAATCCTGCCACCCCAGCCAATTAAAAGCGATAGAAAACTCTCGAGAATTTCTCGAGAGTTTTTTGTTTAACATTGTTAAGGCATTTGTAATTCCGCGCCTTCCAGCTCACTCACTATATTCGTCGGCCGGTACAAAGTGACTGAAGCAGTTTCCGAATCAATGTAATAAACGACGTCATAAACGAACTCACCATCTACCCTTACGTGCATTGAAACGTACTCATAAACATTCTGATCAAGCTTAGGGAACTGTTCCTCCCAAACTTCATAAATGAGTTCTTCCACATCTTCATCTGTTGCACTGTCCAGATCAACTATAAGTCCGGTAACTGTATAGTCCACCCTATGGAACAGAACTGTATAGTCATCGCCGTACTGATAGGATCTGAAGTTGATAGCATTAATATTAACCAGCAAAGTCATGTTGTCAGGAATATCGTTTTGTTCATTAATGTATTCCTCAAAATCATCCTGGAAGCCTTCATTACGGCCTAAAAATGAATTAATGAGATCATCATGTTCATCCCTTAGGTAAAGAGGAAATTCAATTCCTTCAGGTAAAACATCTGTAGTTACCATATAGCCGTCTTCATCAGGATTGAAAAGTCTGATACGTGTATCCTCGGTGACAAATCCATTGCCATATTTATCAGTAAGATACTGTTCGATCAGAGGCCTTGCGGCTTCAACGCGTTTCTTATCCACATCTGAAGCAAGCAATCCTACACAGACTATAATCACTGCCAAAGCTGCAACCACCCCAACAGTAACCAACTTAAGAGTCTTGTGCTTCCTTATATAGACTATTCCGAAGACAATCTGATAAATAATGCACACAGGAATCACCGGAATAACGCACAGCCATAAAGCTACGTTCCACATCGCGGCAAAACCATAAAGAACCTCACCGCCGAAGAAGCCTGACAGCGTACCGTTAACTCCTGAATCAATTAATGAAACGAATGGCAGATACGATAAGAAGAACAGTACTGTGCCAATTATGCCCAATACTTTCTTAACAGTAGATTTCTTCTCTTCCATAGTCTCAGCCTCCCTCACCGGTATAGCTAATTGGATATTATCACGATTAGTTTGATAATCAAACTATCTATATCGAATACCTTTGATTTGCCACAGATATTTGATAAGTTAGGGTCCTACCCTACCTCAATCTTGATTTAATGATAGTATTAACATATAATTCAATGGCTTTTAAAGCACATATGATCCATTAGCTCAGCTGGTAGAGCACTTGACTTTTAATCAAGGGGCCTCGGGTTCAAACCCCGAATGGGTCACCAGTCGAATAAAAACCTCCCTCGCTACGTCCTCGGTGCAAAGCACCTGCGGAAGTCCGCTCGGGGAGGTGTTTTATTCTCCATAAAGTCCGTTCAGGGGCGGTTTTATTTTCCTTAGAATTCGTCGACTTCGAGGGTCGAGTAATGCACATACTGGGCTACGGGTTCCTGCGCAATGGCATTGTAGATATCAGGATCAATCGCTTCCGGATCATATCTGTGATCATAAGGATTAAGGTCCTGCTCAGCACACATGAAGTAATAACCTTCTGCTGCAGAGAATGCGAGCGCATCACAGTGATACCACGCACCGTCGAGATATACGAGATTCCAGTAGTGAGCTGACCAGGTTACAGGATATCTTGCCATCAGGATATTCGGGATGCCTTCCATATCAAGGAAAGCCCTGCAAACTGCATAGTATGTGTAGCAGTCTCCCCTAAGCGTAGTAAGCCCGTCGTAAGCTGCGCATGTCCAGTCTGTTTTATCGGCTACACCTGCGTAGTAAACATTGTAGTGAGCCCAGTGGAATATGCGGAATGCCTTTTCGATGTCGGTCATGTCTTCCGTGTAGATCTGATACTGCTCGTTAAGTTCACGGCAAAGATCGTAGAGCACTTCCACCTCGTAGTAACGCTCAGGCTCAACTCTCAACGTGAGCGTGACCGTAACGGAATCGCTGTTGCCATTCTCGTCACAGGCGGTGTAAGTTACCGGATACTCGCCGGGGTTACTTATATCTATCAGCGAGGTATCCACGGTAAGCTCAGGTTCAGCATCGTAATTATCAGTTACGGTGATGCCCTCAAGATAAGAGATGCTGTGACCGATGAAAGCTTCGATATCGTGTGCGCCATAGATTAAAGGGGCAGTGTGATCATCTATCACCGTGAAAGGAACTTCTACCACTCCCTCGTTGCCGTAAGCATCTGTAAGAAGAACATCGAACACATAATCGCCGCCCAAGCTTACATCAGGCTCGGATGCATATGTAACAGTAACGGGCGCAAGATCGTAAACATCAGTTACAACGGAAGAAGCCTCCGGCAACTGACCGCAGTAGATTGTCTGAGGAATGGCGGTTCCCGTAGGCGCCGTAGTGTCCACAATATTAAGAACTACATTCTGGTGAAACTCTCGTCCTAAGTCATCGAATTTAAGAACCAGCGAATAAGATCCCGGAACAGTTGTATCGATTGAAGTTATGTCTGTATAAAAACCACACTCGGGAATCGGCTCCGTAAGAAAGTCTTCAAGCTTAATCTCAGAGCCGGTCTCGATGGTTACCTCGGGAACAATGACAGATCTTTCCCTGTTTATCCGGTTATAAACATAACCGCCCGTGAAGGCGATTGAGAGGCAGCATATAGCAATGGGAATGATTATCTTCTTATTCATCTATCACCTTAGATAGAAGTTCCTGAAATCCTCTGGCGTATTTATTCCATAATCAGAATATGAGAAATCATCATGCTCAATTCTGATGCTGTCATACCATGCAAGAGTCTCATCGATATTGGGTGTATCAACTCCTGCGAAGACAGCGATCTGCTTAATTATGGAAAGACCGTATGAGAAGTCAGCCGTGAAGTATCTTGAATGAAGATCCGGAATGAATCCTCCGTCCACTTTAACCTGAGGAGTCGTGAGACCCTTGAACGCAGGGATACTCGAGA
Organism: uncultured Clostridia bacterium; assembly: GCA_946405115.1. Taxonomy (GTDB): domain Bacteria; phylum Bacillota; class Clostridia; order Saccharofermentanales; family Saccharofermentanaceae; genus Saccharofermentans. The sequence continues at coordinate 5,729 of CAMJGB010000118.1, forward strand.
TCTTCGCAGTCATCGCTTCTACAGTCGGACTCTCATAATGAATCCTCAATGACTTAACAAACTCAAGCTGATACTCGGGCAATGCCTTACAGATAGCCTGAACTTCATCATCACACAACAGAAGAAGCGTAGATGAATCATCGTCCCACTCCTCGTAGAATAACGGAATCTTCTCATAAGTTAATCCGGGCTTATAATCACGGAACAGACTTCTTAATCTCGTAGTATGCAGAATCGGATTAGAAGGCGTCATCGTA
>CAMJGB010000119.1 GCA_946405115.1 uncultured Clostridia bacterium
GTTCGAACAAAACACCGCCGACTTTACTTATGTGCCCGTGGGAGGCGTACGTGAAGTCCGCATGCTCTCGGAGTCGTTCAGCCACATGGTAAAGAGGCTTCAGGGGCTCATGGGCACCATCAGGGACGAGCAGCGCAATTTACGTAAAACGGAGCTTCGCGCACTTCAGGCGCAGATCAATCCGCACTTTCTTTATAACACCCTGGACTCCATCTCGTGGATGACGGAAAGGGGCAAGAAGGAAGAAGTAGTAGAGATGGTAAACGCACTTGCTACGCTCTTTCGCATAAGCATCAGCAAAGGACACGAGCTCATCCCGATTCGAAAAGAAATACAGCACGCCGAGAGCTACCTGCAGATTCAGTCCTACAGGTATAAGAATCAGTTCGCATACGAGTTCGACGTCGAGGAGGAGTGCCTTGATTATCTTTGCAACAAGATAACGCTGCAGCCCATAATCGAGAACGCGATCTACCACGGCATCAACGGACTCGTCGACGGAGGCAAGATCACGATCAGTGTTAAGTCTGATGGTGACAACATCGTGATGACCGTAGAAGACAACGGCAACGGCATGACCGACGAGCAGATCGAGACGATTATGAACAAGGAACGAAGCGATAAGACAGGAATCGGCATTAAGAACGTTAATGACCGACTTAAGATCTACTTCGGAACGGAATACGGCATAACCATACAAAGTGAGCTTGATGAAGGAACCAAGGTCATCATTAGCATGCCCAAAGTGAAGGAGGAATCTGATCATGAGAAATAAGAAGATCCTCGGAGTGTTTATCATTGTGGCATCCTTGCTGTTCTCGTCCTGCAGTTACTTAGGTGTGCAGAGTGAGTCGCAGTATAACGTATGGTTCATCGCGAAGTCCCAGGGTTCCGAGTTCTGGAATTCGGCGTTCGCAGGAGCCAACGCAGCGAAGACGGAGTACAACATTAATCTCCATATCACAGGTCCCGAGACCGAAGAGCAGTATGACAGACAGAATAACATGATCGACCAGGCAGTCAGGGACGGTGCGGACGCGATCATATTCTCGGCGATCAGTTACAGTGAGAATGCCGCAGCAATTGACAGAGCCGCTGACGCGGGGGTCAAGATAATCGTAATAGACAGTGACGTTGATTCGGACAAGGTTGACGTTCGTATCGGAACGGACAATGTTCAGGCCGGCCGAATGACAGGCAACGCAGTCCTTGATACGGACGATGATGAGATCTGCGTGGGCATCGTAAACTTCGCCCTCGAAACCCGTAACGGTCAGGAGCGCGAAGAAGGTCTTCGCGAAGTTCTCGAAGCTGATCCCAGAGTCACCGGAATCTACAGAGTTAATGTCGAAGCCACTCCCGAAGCAGCAGGTATCGGTGTCCAGATCTTACTTAACGATCACCCGGAGATCGACGTGCTGGTCGGACTTAACGAGATGCTCGCGGTCGGCACCGCCCGCGAGGTCGATAACCGCGGTCTGTCTGACAGTATCAGAGTCGTCGGATTCGATACGAATGTCGAGTGCGTGGAGTTTATGAGATCGGGGGTCGTCTCCGCATTGATCGCACAAAACCCCTACGCGATGGGTTACCTCGGTGTCGAGTATGCGTGGAAGGTATTGGAGGGTGAACACTTCGATAACGATGTATGGATCGACACATCGACCACGATCATCACCCGTAAGAATATGTTTAGTCAGGAGAGCCAACAGGCGCTCTTCTCCTTTGGTTAATCTGCACAAAAGAGAGTGGTAATTTTTTACCTGTGTAGTGGTTTTTATTGATTTATTAACCTTTTTCGTGGATATTCTCATGTCATTTTGACCCTCCGGTGTTTTAGGATTTGGGACGAAGGGGACGGTTAACGTCCGGGAAAACCAAACTTCTATAAGGAGGAATTCTATTATGAGAAAGAAGATTATGGCGTTGATACTTTCATTGGTCATGATCGTAAGCTGTGCTGCTTGTACAATCGGCGGTGAGGCCGAGGGCGGAGCGGCAGCAGGCGGCGACGTAAAGGTTGCTGTATTCTGGTACACATTCTCTGATGCATATCTTTCAACAGTACGTTCCGCTTTGGACGCTGACTTGGAAGCAGCTGGCATCGAGTATCAGGACTTCGACAGTAACAACAACCAGGGCACACAGCTTGAGCAGGTTCAGACAGCTGTTACAAACGGATTCAACGTACTCGTTGTAAACCTCGTAACATCCGGTTCCGCAGATGCTGCTAACCAGATCATCGCTGCTGCAGGTGACGTTCCGGTTATCTTCTTCAACCGTGCTATCGAAGGTGACGGTGAGGAAGGAACAGTTTTGAACTCCAACGACAACATCGCATTCATCGGTACTGATGCTCCTGAGGCAGGACACATGCAGGGCCAGATGATCGGTGACTTCCTCGTAGAGAACTTTGAAGCTACAGACCTTAACGGTGACGGACAGATCTCCTATGCAATGTTCATGGGTGATGCTTCCAACGTAGAGGCTATCTATCGTACACAGTACGGCGTTGAGGACGCTAACGCTGTTCTTACAGCAGCAGGCTATCCCGAGCTCGTTTACTTCAACCCCAACAACACAGACAGATATCAGCTCGACCCTAACGGTGCATGGTCATCCGCTGCAGGTAACGAGTTCATGGGCACAAACCTCGCTGAGTACTCTGAGGCTAACGGCAACATGATCGAGCTCGTTATCGCTAACAACGACGACATGGCTATCGGTGCTATCTCCGCTTTGCAGGCTGCAGGTTACAACCTTGGTGACGGCAACTGCACAAAGATCCCTGTATTCGGTGTTGACGCAACTCAGGTTGCTCAGGATGCTATCGCAGCAGACACAATGACAGGTACAGTTAAGCAGGACGCTGAGGGTATGGCTTCCGCTATCTGCGCAGCTGTAGAGGCAATCGCTAACGGCAGTTCCGTAGCTGACGCTGCTGCTTCCGTAGCAAGCTCTGCAGACATCTATTCAATGGCTGACGGATTCACAAACAAGATCTTCGTCGCTTACGCTCCTTACACAGGCTAATCTGAACTAAGGTTTTATTAGGGGCAGCCGTCTTCGGGCGACTGCCCTTTTCTATGAACTATCAACACAGGAGGTAATAATATGGCAGAGGATATCCTCCTTCGGATGACGGATATCACCAAAACGTTCCCCGGCGTTAAGGCGCTCGATAAGGTTAACTTCGAGCTTAAGGCAGGAACGGTCCATGCTCTGATGGGCGAGAACGGTGCCGGTAAATCCACGCTGATGAAATGCCTATTCGGAATATACGGCAAGGACAGCGGACAAATCTATCTTGAAGGCAAAGAGATCAATTTCAAAAACAGTAAAGAGGCGCTCGACAACGGCGTAGCCATGGTTCACCAGGAATTGAACCAGGCAGGAAAGCGCTCCGTCACGGACAACATCTGGCTCGGCCGCTACCCCACAATAGGCGGTGTCATGGTCGACGAGAAGAAGATGTACCGCGATACAAAAGCTATCTTCGACGAGTACGAGATCAACGTAGATCCCAAGAGGATCATCAACACCATGCCGGTATCCCAAAGGCAGATGGTAGAGATAGCTAAGGCCGTTTCTTATAATTCCAAGATCATCGTTTTCGATGAGCCTACGTCTTCCCTTACAGAGGAGGAAGTAGAGCACTTATTTAAGATCATAAACATGCTGCGCGACAAGGGTGTCGGCATCATTTACATATCGCACAAGATGGCGGAGATCAAGCGCATCTCCGACTACATCACCATCATGAGAGACGGTACGCACGTAGCAACAAAGCCTGCAGGCGAGCTCGAGATGGCAGACATCATCCGATTGATGGTAGGACGTGAACTTTCAAACCAGTTCCCGCCCAAGGACAACAAGGTAGGAGACGTATCGCTTGAAGTAGAGAACGTAACTGCCATGTACAACCACTTAACGGATGTATCGTTCAAGGCACATAGCGGCGAAGTATTAGGCTTCGCGGGACTTGACGGAAGCGGACGTACCGAGACGCTTGAGAGCATCTTCGGCTACTCCACAAGAAAGACCGGTACCATCAAGCTTAACGGCAAGGTATGCCGTAACCGTAACCCCCGTGAGTCCATCAAGAACGGCTTCGCACTCCTTACAGAGGAGCGCCGTGCGACAGGAATCTTCGCTATCGAGAACATCCGTGAGAACACGGTTATCTCAAGCTTAAAAAAGCACCTGCACTTCGGCTGCCTGAGCGAAAAGTCCATGAAGAAAGACACACAGTGGGCGATCGATTCCATGCACACGAAGACGCCTTCGCAGGAGACGAAGATACGAGCTTTGTCAGGAGGAAATCAGCAGAAGGTAATCATCGGAAGATGGCTTCTCACGGAGCCCGAGGTTCTCCTTCTCGATGACCCCACAAGAGGTATCGACGTAGGTGCAAAGTTCGAGATCTACCAGCTGATCTTAGACCTCGCGAAGAAGGGAAAGACAGTACTTGTAGTCTCATCGGAGATGCCGGAGCTTCTTGGTATCTGCGACAGGATTATCGTTATGTCAGGCGGCAGAGTTGCCGGTGAAGTTGATGCTAAGAACACTACCCAGGAAGAGATCATGACCCTGGCTGCAAAATACGTTTGAGGAGGAAGATCATGACTATCAATGATGCTATTAACAGAAAGAAACAGGAATACCTGGCTCTCGACAAGATTGACAGGAGAAGATTCTGGACGGACGGATTGCTTAACAACGCACTCTACATCCTCATGGGTATCTTCATCGTATTTACAGCTGTAGTAAACAAAAACTTCTTAAGCCCGAGTTCGATAAATAATATCATCATGCTCGCAGCCGTTTCATTGCCCATGGCATTGGGTATCGGTGGATGTATCGTACTTACGGGTACCGACCTTTCAGCAGGCCGTGTATTCGGTCTTGCAGCAGGTATGTCAGCCGCCTTTCTGCAGAACAGATTGGCAAGCAAGCTGATCTTCGAGCACCTCCCCGCCACAACGGGCGGCTGGATACTTGCTGTCATGCTTATGGTAATGTGCTCCGGCGCTCTCATCGGTCTCGTTAACGGATTCTTTGTCGCTAAGTTCAGCCTCCATCCGTTCATCGTTACTCTCGCGACCCAGCTCATCACATACGGTATCATCCTTATGTTCTTCCAGATCAACGGAAACGGCGGCGGACCTATCAGTAACGTTGCCAAGGAATTCCAGGATGCAGTATCAGGCCCTTGCCTTAAGATCCCCGCATGGAACGTATCCATCCCGTGGTATGTAGTATTCGCTATCATCCTCATCGGTATCATGTGGTTCATCTGGAACAAGACAAGATTCGGCAAGAACATGTTCGCAGTAGGTTCCAACATGGAAGCTGCTAAGGTATCCGGTGTTAACGTATTCCTCACAACAATGCTCGTTCATACACTCGCAGGTGCGATGTACGGATTCGCAGGATTCGTAGAGGCAGCACGTCTCGGTTCCGTAACAGCTGCTACAGGTCTTAACAACGAGTGCGACGCCATCGCAGCATGCGTTATCGGCGGTGTATCATTCGTCGGCGGTACTGGTAAAATCAGAGGTATAGTACTCGGCGTATTCGTACTTCGTATTATCTTCGTTGCTTTGAACATGTTAGGTATCAACCCTAACCTTCAGTACATCATCAAGGGTGCGATCATCCTCGCTGCATGTTCACTCGATATGCGTAAGTACCTCGTTAAGAAGTAAGGAGGATTTCCTATGTACCAGGCGGCCCAAGACAGATATGAGAAGATGGTCTACAGAAGATGCGGAAAAAGCGGATTGAAGCTTCCCGCCGTATCCCTCGGACTGTGGCATAACTTCGGAGACAACAGCTCCTATGCCAACATGGTCGATATGTGTCTTACCGCTTTTGACAACGGAATCACTCACTTCGATCTCGCGAATAACTACGGCCCTGAAGCCGGAAGCGCTGAGATCAATTTCAGAA
>CAMJGB010000120.1 GCA_946405115.1 uncultured Clostridia bacterium
GAGCTTAATGAGCGTGGTTACCTGCGCGGAGTACAGGATTGAGGCTCCCGGTATTACGGAGGCGGTGCTTAAGCTTTTCGAGATGGAGTGCGTGGAGACAACAAAGAAAAGCAAGGGGCGCGAGGTGAAGACCGACATAAGGCCACTTCTCATAAAGCCTTTGACTTCGTCGACGCCGGACAGTGCCGAGTACATGTGCTATGCGGGTTCACAGCAGAATTTAAGGCCTGACGTGCTTTTGAAGGCGATATGCGAGAGTGCCGGGTACGATGCGGCGCTCGCTTCTGAGGCAAGGATAACAAGACTTGCGCTTCACGGCGGAACTTATCCTGATATTTGCTCGATTGAAGGTTTGGTATGATTAGTGTATTATCCTTAACTGATAACAGGAACAGGAGCCGCGTTTAATGAACGATCGTGAGCAAAAAATGGCAGAAGAGCTCGTAAGCATCTTCGAGAAAGTGCTTGTAGCAGAGGAGAAATCTCTGCAGAAGGGCTATTTCTCGAATTTGTCTCTCGCCGAAATGCACACACTCGACGCCATCGGTCCTTATGAAGCAAGGACGATGACCGAGACGGCACAGATTCTTGGCATCACTGTAGGTACTCTCACAGTATCCGTAGACAGACTCGTTAAGAAGGGTTTTGTAAACAGACGCCGTGACGAGGACGACAGAAGAGTAGTAAGGATCAGTCTTACACGCGAAGGTAAGCTCGCAGCAAGAATGCACGGCAAGTTCCACAAGGTACTCGCGAAGCATATCCTCGAGCCCTACGACGAGAAGGAGCAGGAGCTGCTTCTAAGTCTCGTATCCGAGGTGGACGACTATCTGAACACACAGGTTGCACGCTACGATAACGACGATAGGATAAGACAGACCGCGAAAGACGTGGCCAAAGATGTAAGAAGGAGAAAAACAAATGACTGACAGCGAAGTGCCCCGAGAACGTATGAACGATAAGAAGGATCAGGTTTATTCAGACCTTCTTAATATTCTCACCGAGGAACTCGGAGTTTCACCGACAGATGTAAATCCCAATCTCGACATCAGAGATGATTTACTGTTCGACTCACTACAGCTTTACTCATTCATTATCACCGTAGAGGAAGCGTACGACATCAGGATCGCGGATGAACAGATCGATAAGGTTCATACCATGAATGATCTTGTAGATATGGTGTACGACATCATTAATAAGTAATCTAACTAATGAGATATATCCTGATAATTAATAGCAGGAATAACCAGGCTAATCAGCAGAAACTCGAAGATGCGATCGTACGTGTCGCTCAGGAAAATCCTGATCTTAGGAGCAGGATGGAGTTTCGCTATACGGAATATCCGGGTCACGCCGCAGATGTTGCCGTCGAGACAGACGAGAAATATCACGGCTCTGTCGCAGTAGTCTCATGCGGAGGTGACGGAACGATCCACGAGATTGCCAATGCTCTTGCGTACAGGAAAACACCTCTCATTCCCATTCCGTTCGGAACAGGAAACGACTTTGTAAGAACGGTTCATCCCATTTATAAGACATGGAAGATTGACGACTATCTTCTTAATCTCGACAATATTGTTTATAAGCCCATCGACCTTATCAAGATCGACAGCTTTGACCTGATGGGCAACTTCATACCCGGATGGTCTTCATACTTTAATAACGTTGCATCCATCGGACTTGATACTAAGGTCCAGTCAGATGCCAAAGCTATGGTCGAGGCGAAGGACACACCCTTCACCCGTAAGACTGCATATCCCCGCGCTGCTGCACATAATCTGTTCGGCAAGCGCGCTCATAAATTCACATACAAACTAGATCTCGAGAACGGTGAGACCGTGACCGGCGATTCTGATACTTATACATTGATAAGCATCTGTAACGGCAAGTACTACGGCGACGGATTCATGCCCGCACCTACTGCTGAAGTGGACAGCGGCGTGGCAAATGTCTGCGTAGTTGATGATGTCAGCACAATGCGTGCAGTCTCACTTATCCTTAAGTATCGTGCCGGTAAGCACGAAGGCAAAGAAGGAATCCATACATACAGAGCGACGAGCGGCGTCATCACGACCGGTGATCCTTCGCTTCAGTTGTTCGGCAACTACGACGGCGAAGACTTCTTCGGCAACCGCATCCGCTTCGAAGTTTGCCCGGGTTCATTGAATTTGGGATTCTATAATTCCTGATAGTTTATGGTTACTGCGGGTTCAGACAGAAAGAAGATAATTACAGCCGCTCTGATTCTCGTGGCCCTGGTCTTTGCCAAGATCATGCTAAGGCCGTTCGGAGCATTGGATGAGCTGTGGGTTTATAACCTCTCCCGAGGTGTAGCCATGGGTTATCTTCCCTATAGAGATGTGGCTATGGAGACAATGCCTCTGTATTATTTGGTTTTCTCTTTGCCACTTCTGCTTTACCGGTCTTTGTTTGTATATAGAATAGCGACCGCTTTAATGTTTTCCGCACTCGCTATTTCTTTCTACCGAATCTCTTCGAAGATGACGGATCACTTAAGAGGACTTCTCGCATCGTCTGTCTTCGTAGCATTAATGGACTATTCGACTTACAACGGTCTTATGGTTCTTCTGATGTTTTTTGTGTTTATTCTGTTTGGCCGCCTTAACACCCGCAATGCTGTTATAGCCGGCGTATTAAGCGGATTTGCCATTCTGTGCAGACAGACTTCGGGAGTGCTGTTTGTTATTGCAGTCTTGTGTTTTATGTGGTTTTACAAATCCTTCCGCAAGTATATCCTTCCGTTCCTTATTGGATGGACGGTTATTATGTGTATGTTCGCTGTGTATTTGCTTGCGACAGATTCGTTTGCGGCTTTCTGGGATTGCTGTTTGTTTGCACTCATCGGTTCCAATGAGACTAATTCGATATTCCTCGCAGACGGAATAACTGCCGGTGTTATTGCAGCTGCAGGTGTTGCTGCTTCTATATATCTTATTAGGAAGAACCACAGTAAAGATGATGTTTTGCATTTGGTGTTTGGATTGGTTTTGCTGACTATCGCAGTCCCGATAGTAGACCTTATGCACATGTTATATTCTGCGGCTTGGTTTCTTATCCCTATCCTGAAACTGGTTGACAACAAAGTCAGTGGTTCGTTCCTGAAGATTACCATTGCTGCGGTAAGTGCAGTCGGACTGTTCCTCGGCGTATTTGAATTGCCTCAGACATGTCTTGATAACAGATACAGAGAATTATGGATGATCCCTGTCCGTTCTTCAGAGATCGAGTACTATGAACAGCTGATCTCCTTTAATTCCCGATTTGTTGAAGAAGGAAAGCACGTCGTAATATTGACCAGCGGAAGATGCATCATCAGCATTATGACGGACAGCTTTGATACTGTTTACGATAACTACTTTATTGCCAATAAGGGAACAAGAGGCCCCATTTCTTTTATCGAAGAAGATATGGAGAATCCTGATGTAATGTTCCTGATTCCTGACGATTACGAAGAAGAGAACTGGACAAACCCAAGAGGTGTTCTTTCTTATATCCAGTCTGAGTGTGAGCCAGTCGAACGTTATGATGCGTTCGTCTGGTATGCACCGGGTTAATCAGGGAAGATGATGTCGTCGAGATTGCATAGTATCGCGGCCCTGATTAAGTCTTTGAATCTTTGTGAATCGAACTGACTCTTATCCGTTATTCTGAAGAACACGATGTCCTTGAATTCCACAAATCCGTTGTTCAGATAATTGAATTTCCTCTTCTCAGATTTATCCATGTAATCCGGTTCATCAAGCGCACCGTCCGTCTCGACTGCAATCGGCTTTTCCAATTCCGGAGCATAGAATGTTGCGTCCGGATAAAGCTGAGTGAAGTGATTCGGAGACAGATCGATCTCGACCTTATATTCATATCCCCAGGCATCCAGGTTCGTACAGACAATAAGTTCATTCTTGGATCTTAATTCTCTGCCGTTGTACTCAATCGTTTTACCGTTTGTAAGTATCGGGTTCTGCATTTCCTTAGACTGGAAATATCTTTCTTTGGTGAGTCCTCGTTGTTCTTTTCTCTTGAGTGGAAATGTTATATCTCTTGGATTGCATATATAAGTAGTCTTCCAAAGCGTTGTCAGATAATCGAGCTTCGATCTTAATTCCGTCGATTCTCTGATCAGCTTGGAATAGATGATCCCGTCATTGCTGTCTATCAAGAAACAGAGTCTGTGTTTACGATTAACTGAAGGGTCGTCCGGTTTACGGATTACATAGACGGCAGGCTTTCCTCTGTGCATACCAAAGAATCCCTCAGGCATGGACTCGAGTCTTTGTTTGTAATATGCGATCAATAATTCGTGGTGTTCTTTGTTAACTATCAGCATACTAAGATTCTACCGTGGTCGAGGTGCCGATATTGCCGACAATTCTCTACAATTTTCGACAAAATTCGACAAAGGTCTGCTGCGTGGTAGACCAAATGCAAGCTAAAAAATCTTATCGGTAGAAAATTGGTCTACATTTATCTGTTTTTCGATAAAATGTAGACCAATTATTTTAAATTTTGAGTTATCGGTAGAGTTTTGGTCTACCAAAATCTCACTTAAACATCTTACGGGCGCGAATTCGCTTAGGCAGCAGCTTCAAATTCCTGTAGCGACCCTTCAAATAGCAATAAAGACCGGGCATCTTGCCCGCTGTGCCGAAGAATCTTTTACGCTTGGAACTCGAAGACTTGATCGAACGAAGTTTATTAAGATCGTACTTGCCGTTCGGATACAAAGACTCGCAGACTCCAAACCAGGCATCCGCATCTTCGTCCATATAGTAGACACCTTCCTCGCGCCACGGCTGATAAGTTCCGCCGCCTGCGAAGTGGATGATCAACGGCTTGATATTCGCGCGGTCGAATTCTTCTTCGGTATAGTAATCTGATTCGCTCTTCGTTGATACGGAATAGATATGCTTCGGCTTAAAGAATCTGCAAGTGAACATCATGTTCGCAGCAACCGGTAAAGTTGTGAACTGATTAAAGAATGCGACGTTCATTATCTCCTGATCCGCACCTAAGAAAGTGTTTGACAGATCGATTGTCTTAACTGCTTCGAGGAATCTTTCCGGTACGTTTTGTTCACGGCATTTCTCCACATCAAACAGAAGTATTCCGGAGTTATAGTAAATGTCATGCTGCTTATGTCCGATCAACACATTTACATACGATGTTGACTGATCGATGACAGCACCCAGCGGATTTCCTTTAAGGTCAAAATGAATGAGTGAAGACAGATCATCTTTGATCAACGTATCGCAGTCGAGATAAAGAACACGTCCTTCATTAACGTAATCGGAAATGAAGAATCGTGCGTATGGTGAATAGCCTCCGCGGTAGGGAGGAATACCTGCGTCGACGAGACGCTTCGAGATGTCTTCGATCGGAATAAAATCTATCTCACATCCGAATTGATCTGCGATCTTAGAAAGATCATCTTTACGCTCTTCCAATGATGATTCAATTATGTGGATTACGACCTTAGAGCTTAAGCGTGAAAGGAGTGAATATAAACTTACCGCACAAAGTTCGCAGTAGTTTTTATCAGTAGCGTAAAGTATGTGATCAGCCATATATTTTTTATACCATACATTCTTAAGTTTTCACAAAAAAAGACTGCTTCGATTGAAGCAGTCTTGATTTATTAATCTTAGTGATTAATTAGAAAAGATCTACAGCCTTTCCTTCTGCGTCGAAGATCTTCTTCTCGTTAGCAACTACATAAACGTCACCACCGAGCTTAGTAGCCTTCTTCTCGATATCCTTAAGTGCGATCTGCTGACCGTCGAACTCGAAGATGATCTTGCCGAGCTTCTTAACAACCTTCTTAGCGGGCTTCTTAGCAGCCTTCTTAGCAGCGGGCTTCTTAGCAGCAGGCTTCTTAGCAGCGGGCTTCTTAGCAGCGGGCTTCTTAGCAGCAGGCTTCTTAGCAGC
>CAMJGB010000121.1 GCA_946405115.1 uncultured Clostridia bacterium
CTTATCGTTTTTAACTGGAAGCTTATGTGGACTTTAGGCCTTGCTGCCAAAGCCTCCGAATGTGTTCATACAGCGGGGAACGTCCACAAGCTTACAAACAGGGAACTTGAGATCTTAGACTATATTGGATTAAACGGCGTAAACAAGGTTTTTGCCATGAAGTTTGAAGAGTCTGATATCAAATCTCTTCGTTCATTCACGATGGATTACATAAGGATTCAGTTCGAGAAAGACATACCCGATCCGATAATGAAATTAAATCTTCCAGTTATCGGGGAAAAGTGACAGATATTCCGGCTTATCAAGTCTCTCGTCTATCAATAGCGCAAATCCCGTATCTTCTTCTGTTCTGATTACACGTCCTACGGCCTGCAGAACTTTCTCCCATCCCGGGAACCTGTAGGCGAATGCGAATCCGTCACCGAACTTCTCTGCATAGTAGTTTGAAAGTATCTGTCTTTCTGGAGATATCTTCGGGAGGCCGACACCGACTATAACAACTCCTGACAGTTTCTCGCCTGTAAGATCGATTCCTTCTCCGAAGTGGCCTCCGAGGACTGCGAATCCGATCAACAATCCGTCGTAAGCTGAATCAAAGCAATCAAGGTATTCATTCTTCTCAGATTCGTTCATCGAAGGCTTCTGCCTGATTATCTTAAGATCGGCACGTTCCTTAAGCATTTTCTCAACGCCTGAACTTACCATATCAAGGTATTCGAAAGACGGCAGGAAAACCATGTAGTTTCCGCGTCTGTGACGAAGCTCTTTATAGATCCTCTCACATAGAGCCGGAAGTGTCTGCTTACGGTATTTGTAGGATGTGTTTATCGAAGTGTCGATGAGTATCTCTAAGTTCTCTGACGGGAACGGCGAAGCAAGCTCTATGTGACGTGCGCACTCGCAGTTCTTACCTACGATTACGTTACGATAGTATTCGTAAGGAGAAAGTGTTGCGGAGAACAAAATGGTGGGGTAGATATTCTCAATCCTTGACCTTATCTTCTCTGATGCATCAAGGCATATAAGACTTACGGTGACATCTCCTTCGTTTACGTTAAACGTAGTAATGAAATTATTGTCGTATTCCTGCTCGAATATGGTAAGGAAGAATCTGGTCTCGAAGAAGTATTCGAGAGCTGTGTCACGGATCTCTCCGGTCTCAAGCATATCTATGAGAGGCATAAGAACTCTAATGGATTTCCAAAGTATCGTGTAGAGGTTAAGAGTGCGCTTAACGGTTCCTTCGAAGTTGGTCGTCCTTAACGTATCCCTTTCGTCTATCTTCTCGAGCGTAGACAATGCTGACTGATCTGATGTCAGAAGTTCCCTTATCTTACTAAAGTAACCGTCAGCCTGTGCAAGAAAACTCTCAGTTCTCGGATCTCTTCCTTTAAATGCTTTCTGCATCTTGTTAATGAGGGATTTGCTCATGTTTGCCGAGAACATGTCGCGTGATCTGTCGACCATGTTGTGAGCCTCGTCTATAAGTAGCGCATTGCGCCACGAATCTTCGCCTTCAAACGCTCTTATAAGAGAGACTCTGGGGTCAAATGCGTGATTATAATCTCCTATGACTATGGTGCAGTAATTCATTGCATCGAGGCTTAATTCGTGAGGGCAGAGACGGTGCTTTAATGCAGTTGCAGTGATGAGTTCGGGTGTAAGCTCATCGTTTGTCAGAAGCTCGCTTAAAGCGGGTATAAGGCGGTTATAGTAACCTTCGGCATAGATACAGCCTTTGGTATCGCACTTTCTGTTAAGAAGGCACATCTGCTCTTTGGACTTTAAGGTGATGGATCTTATGAGAAGACCTTTCTTACGCATGTCATTTACGGCTTTTGCTGCAACGACACGTGTCTGCGTCTTTGCTGTAAGGTAGAAGATCTTGTCGTATTTATTGCGAAGAAGGCCTTTAACGGCAGGGTAGAGCACTGATATCGTCTTACCTGTACCCGTGGGAGCCAGCGCGAAAAGAATCTCGTCTGAAGACAGGCTTCCGAGGACACTCTTCATAAGCTCCTTCTGTCCGTTACGGATGTGGTCATAAGGAAAGCTCATCTCGCGTACACTCTTATAAAGATTCTCGTCATACTGCAGAAGCTTCTTTACGAAGTCGATGTAAGCTATCGCATGGTCCTCGTATATTACGAGTGCATCTGCTCTTGTGATGGTCTCAGTCTTCTCGATGGCTTCCAAGGAAGTGATGTTTACATAGCGTAATGTGATGTTAAGCTTCTCAAGGTCCGGGTTATCTAGGAAATATAGTGCGGCGTAGATCTTAAGCTGAGCCTCATGGTCGCTGTGAACAAGCTTCTCATACTGATTTTTGCCCGAATTAAAGGATTTGATCTCGATGATGTGGGGAAGACCGTCCTGATCCTGTTCGAAAAGTATATCCGCGCGTCCGTTTATCTCAAGGTTGATGGACGTATCAGGATCTTCATATACGTATATGTGCGAGAAACGGTGCTCAGTCTCGAATTCTTCGCCGTATTGCTTCCTTAAGTCGGAAAATATCCTCTGATGAAGCAAAGTTCCCTCAATTCCGGAGACAGAACCGAATGATCCCGCCGATGAAAGGTTGCCGGTACGGGATACAAATCTGGCTAAAGCCGTAACTGAGACACTTATGGATTTCATTTCTTGATTATATCATTCGGCTCCCGAATGAGACTTGCCCTTATTATTTAATATAAATAGTGATATTATAGTCGAAGACTAAAGATCACAGGAGTATTTACACGCATCATGGCATATCCTATGCTTGAAAGCCCGGTCGGCGATTTCTACTATTTTGACGGGGAATATATATCCTCTGAAAGTTCTGAGGCTAAGGTGCTTAAGACACCTACAGACGAAGTTACATATTATGAGACCCTCCGCGTTAAAGAGGGCGTATCTTTGTTTTTTGAAGATCACTTGAGAAGACTTAAGAAGTCTGTAGAGGGCATCGAAGGATTTGATGTTGATATAGATGACATTCACGGTAGAAGTGATGCTTTCCTTGCAAAGTTCAATCCTGATTTTGACGGTTCCTTAAGAATCGTGCTTACCAAGAGCCACCTTCTTATTCATGCATGTGAAGCAAATATCCCTGAGGCCAAGCTTTTCGAAGAGGGTATTAATACGCTTTCCCTTAAGTGGGAGCGTGTCGCACCTAATATCAAGGTATTCCGCGGAGACTATAAGGCAGCAGTTGCAGCTAAGTTTGCCGAGACCAATTCTCACGGCAATCCTTATGAGCTTGTGCTTACGGATAATGAGGGCAGACTTTATGAGGGCTCCAAGTCGAACCTGTTTGTAATCAAGGACGGTGCTGTTTATTCTGCGCCCGATGATAAGATCCTGCTCGGCATTACAAGAAACCGTGTAATGCGCGCTTTGGAAGAAGCAGGAGCCGAGCTTAAGATCGGAATGTTTACATTAGATGAGATCGTACAGGATAAGAATGCAGCTGTATTCGTATCAAGTACGCCTTTTGATATCCTTCCCGTTAAGTACATTGACGGGTATGAGTTAAACTTCGAAGGCAACGAACTTCTTCGAAGCATTCAGCAAAGTTATCAACGCATTGCCGACGAGTACATCGCGAAGGCAAAACGCTAATCTATACAATTTTTGGAGGCATATATGGACACAAGAAGCGGTAAGGTATCAGTTACGACGGAGAATATCTTTCCTGTAATAAGGCAGTGGCTTTATTCGGATCAGGATATCTTTGTAAGAGAGCTTGTATCTAACTGCGCAGATGCAGTAGCAAAGCTTAGAAGACTCGTTGAGCTCGGCAAGGCAGATATTGCTGAGGGCGAGGACTACAAGATCAATGTTATCTACGATGACGATGCAAAGACGATTGTATTCGAAGATAACGGTATCGGAATGACAGCTGAGGAGATCGATAAGTACATCAATCAAATCGCTTTCTCCGGTGCTTTGGACTTCGTTACCAAATATCAGGAGCAGTCTACTGATAAGTCCGGAATCATCGGCCACTTTGGTCTCGGTTTCTATTCAGCATTCATGGTTGCAGACAAGGTTAAGATCGATACATTAAGCTTCGAGAAGGGCGCACAGGCTGTATCCTGGACTTCCGAGGACGGCATGGAGTACACGGTTGAGGACTCCGATAAGACAACAAGAGGAACTTCCATCACACTTACTCTTTCCGAGGAAGCACAGAAGATCTTCGATGCTGCCACACTTCGCATGACACTTCGAAAATACTGTTCCTTCGTTCCCGTAGACATCTTCTTCATTGACGTTAAGGCAGACAGACTCCACGAGGAGGCTGAGGAGAAGAGAAAGAAGGAAGCAGAGGAGAAGGGCGAGGAGTTTAAGCCTTCCGATATCGCCTATGCTCCTATAAACAACAAGGAGCCTTTGTGGCTTAAGAAGCCTTCCGAGTGCACTGATGAAGAGTACAAGACTTTCTACCACAGTGTGTTTAACGACGGTTATGATCCTTTGTTCTGGATCCACCTCAACATGGATTATCCTTTCACATTGCAGGGTATCCTTTATTTCCCTAAGACAGACAATGTTTACCAGTCTTTGGAGGGAAGGATCAAGATCTATAACCATCAGGTATTCGTAGCAGATAACATCGAAGAGATCATTCCTGACTTCCTGTTCCTTTTGCAGGGATGCCTTGACTGTTCCGATCTTCCTCTTAATGTATCAAGATCTGCTTTGCAGCAGGATGAGTATGTTAAGAAGCTTTCCGGCCATATCATCAAGAAGGTTTCCGATAAGCTCAATGAACTGTTCAAGAATGACAGATCCACATTCGAGTCTTACTGGTCCGATATTTCCGTATTCGTTAAGTACGGCATGATGAAGGAAGAGAAGTTCTACGACAAGGTAAATAAGATCTGCCTGTTCAAAACTATTGATGATAAGCACCTTACAATGGATGAGCTTACTTCCGAGAAGAAGCAGGTTCGTTATACAAATGACAAGGTAGCACAGGCAGCTTACGTTGAGATGGCAAAGAACGAGGGCTTCGACGTTATCGTTCTCGATGAGATGATCGACGATAACTTCATCTCATTCCTCGAGTATAAGTATCAGGACTTAAGATTTAAGAGAGTTGATGCTGATCTTACAGGTGAGGACAGCGATGACGAGACAAGAGACAAGCTTCGTGATTTCTTCCGCGCTGCGTTAAGCGACGATAAGCTTGAAGTAAGTGCCAAGGCTTTGGGTGCTGATTCCATGCCTGCTTTGATCATGGAGTCTGAGCAGAACCGCCGTATGCAGGATATGAGAAAGCAGTACGAGAAGATGAATGCAATGAACAGTGCTGCAGGTCAGGAGCCTCTTAATCTTGACGAATTGTTCCCTGTTAAGACTGAGCTCGTAGTAAATACAGACAGTCCTCTCATCGGCAAGCTCCGTGCTCTTGATGCAATGGGAACGAAGAAGGAAGAGACTGACAGACTTGCTCAGCATATCTTCGACCAGGCAAGACTTGCTCACGGAACTCTCGACAGTGAAGGATTGTCAAGATTTCTTAAGTATAATAATGATTTGTTGGCAAAGTCAGCCGACAACATCTGATATAATTAGCATATTAATTTAAAGGGGATTTCCAAAAATGTCCGTAAGAAGAATCTTATCCGAGAAGAAACCTGATTTTGCAGTAGAGGCAAAAGGCATTCTTCATGATGTATCCGCAGACCTTGATATCTCAACTCTCGATGGTGTCCGTGTCATTAACCGATATGACGTATCAGGCATAACAGACGAAGAGTACGAGAAGGCTAAGAATGTAGTATTCTCCGAGCCTCCCGTAGATATTGTCTACGATGAGACAGTTGATCTTTCTGACAGCTGCTTCGTTCTTAACATCGAATCACTGCCCGGTCAGTACGATCAGCGTGCAGACTCTGCTGCTCAGTGCATCCAGTT
>CAMJGB010000122.1 GCA_946405115.1 uncultured Clostridia bacterium
AACATTATATGACAGAGTATCTGAGGCAGATACAGATGCACCTTACATCACATGGAATGGACCTACATCTATTAATACTGAGGCTGGATTCATCGGCAGACCGTTCCTCATTGATAACCCTGCAAGTGAGTGGTTCAACATCTTGATGTCTGACGAGGATGCAAGAGATGGTGACAGACCGTTCTCAACATACTACTCAGATGCTATCTTCAACAACGCTGTTGAAGCAGCAGGACTCGCTTCTGTACTTGAGATCGAGCCTGGTGTAGCACCTGCAGATGAAGTACCGGAAGACTAAAGGAAAAGTGATATTTCACATTTTGAAGAAAAATGTGAAAAAAATGTGAAAAAGGTATTGCATTAATTCAAATTGGTGTTATACTAAAGATACAAACTTAATACTTACAGGAGGTAAGAACAAATGAAGAAGATTCAGAAGACAAAGAAGGGTTTCACACTTATTGAGATGGTACTCGTTATCGCTATCATCGTAATCCTCGCTGCAGTTCTCATCATGGGTGTTGCTGGATACCTCAACAAGGCTCGTAACGCTGCTGCATCTGTTTCTGCTCACAACAGTGCTGTTAACGTTGTTAACAATGCAATTGGAACATAATCTCGATTAGTGACGTAGATCTTAGGGGGCGGGAAACTGCCCCCTTTTTTCTTACTTAATTCTTTTTGTCAAGGGATTTGACATTTAACAAATTGTGAATTTTGTAATTGAATTTCTTAATTTTGCTTGTATAATATAATTATTGTATTAGGCAAATTTTACCTATTTTTACCAGAGGGCGTTATGAGAAAGTTATACAAGAATAAAGCTGGTTTTTCTTTGATAGAGATGGTGCTGGTTATTGCAATTATCTGCATTCTTGCAGCTGTATTTATGATGAGTATCTCTACTTACATTCAGTCCAACAGGAACAGATCTAATGCCGCTTCAGCAGCACGTTCTTCTGTTGTTGTTGATATATCGTTAAGCGAAGATCAGATGCGTGCCCTCGGTTTTGAGGCACCCGCTGGTAGTGCAAGTTAATATTGATAATTAGTAATACTTTAATATAAGAGGGAGACTTATATGAAGAAGTTGAACTGCAAATCTAAGGCCGGTTTCACACTCTTGGAAGTTTTGCTTGCTGTTGTTATCATGGTTATTGCTTCAACAATGATCATGCAGGGCTTCATCGCAGTCATGGTTATTGGTAGAAATAACCGTGCTTATGCTGTTTCCGGTGAGAACAACTACAGATTGGCTATGAACACTACATTGGCCAAGAATGCTACAGCAGCTAATCAGATTGATAACATTACTGCTCTTGCTGATGACGATTATGGCACTCTTACAGCCACTTATGCAGCAAATGCAGCTACCGGTGTTACTTCCAACAGATTAAGTCTCATTGTCGACCTTGACAGTTACTCTGATGAGACCGCTGGATATACTAGGACAGTTGCCGGTGATGTCATTGATGACGGTTCTGTTGTAAATAACAGATTTGCATTCTTCTATGACTTTGGTGATTACATGCATCGTGCTGGCGGACATATCATGCGTTTCGGCTTTACAATCGATCCTACAAATACAGCATCTCATGGCAGATTTACTGATCCCGTTTATGATGATGCAGGTAATATTGTTGCTTATGGTGATTATGGCTGGTATTGCTTTAATGAGTCTCATACCGGTGCCTGCAGAACTACACCTTATACAAGCACACGTTTAGGAATCTGATCGGAGGGTATAACAGTGAAGAGAACTAACAAACACGGCTTTACTCTTGTTGAGATGTTGTTGGCAATCGCTATCACTTTGTTGATCAGCGGATTGTTTATCACATTGATCGCTACGATTAGAGCTTCCTACTACAGAACTTATAATGATGATGACTGTGCTGATATTGCTGCTATGTATGCTGAGGCTCTTGAGAATACTGTTCTCTATGATATTCAGAATCATGTAGCATCTGATGTTATCAAGTTGGATGATCATTCAATTCTTACAAATACTAATAGTGCTTGTAGAATTAATTTCGACGCCATCGATAGCTTCAACAGCAACGGAACAGATGATAAGTGGATTATCAGAATGGTATGCCACTTCGATGCTACAACCGGTGAGTTCAGATATCAGTTCTATTTCTTGGATAACTATATCAACCCTGGATATCTCCATGCTGTATATGAGGGAAGCTTCTGGATTCCTAACTACATGCCTTATCAGTCTCAGACAATCGGTGTAAGTGATACTTACGATCCTTCTACTGGCGGCACATACTCATGGGATTACAATTATTCCTCACCTGCAACAAACTACACTATAGCTTGTGCTCCTGACGGTGTAATTTCCGGAACTGATATGCAGGGTGCATCAATGACTGATACAATCGGCGGTAACCCTATCTATACAAGAATCGGCAGTGACGGAATGGGTGCTATGGGTGTTGATACAACATCTGCTCGCGGAAGTGTTCCTACATCAAGCTCTGTCGTAACAATTACTTATACAGCACCTGGTGCAACTTAATCTAACTTAAGAAATCAAGTTGAAGGCCCGATGGAAATCGGGCCTTTTTTTATTTATAATCTCTGTATTCAGTGAGGTGGAATCATGAGAATAAATGTTGGACTTGATGTAGGCGGAAGTACGACGAAGATCGTCGGAATGGATAATGAGAATATTATCTATAAGTCCATTACTACAGCAGGTGACCCGGTAACCTCTGCGTACGGAGCTCTGGGTAAGCTTATCAATGATCTTAAGATATCCATAGATGATATCGACGGCATATATATAACGGGTGTCGGATCCGGGTTTCCGGCTGCTCCGATGCTCGGTATCGAGACCATTACGGTCGATGAGTTCAAATCTTCGGGATTAGGTGGTCTTTTCCTTGCGAAATTGGACAAGGCAGTCGTCGTTAGTATGGGAACAGGTACTGCTTATCTTAAGGCCGAATATCCGAATGTTACTCATATCATCGGTTCCGGAGTGGGCGGCGGTACGATCGTCGGACTTGCCAACTCAATGACCGGTATAGACAATCCTGAGAAATTGTCTGATCTTGCAACCGGCGGAGACATCAATAAGGTCGATCTTACCATTGGTGATATCTCCAAGGCTGAGATTCCCGGACTTGCCAAGCATGTAACTGCTTCGAATTTTGGTAAGGCCGCTGATGATCTTACAGGCGAGGATAAGGTAATCGGCGTATTTAATCTTGTTTATCAGTCTATTGGTACCATGTCCGTTCTCGCATCGAGAGTGGTTGGTATCGATGATGTTGTATTCACAGGACAGCTCACTACATTCAAGGAGTGTAAGAAGTCCTTCGAATTGTTCAGAGAACTCTATAGCGCAAACTTCATAATTCCTGAGGATGCCGTATTCGCGACTGCAATCGGTGCATGCCTTGCAGGAGGTCAGAAGAATTGACAGAGCCTCAAGATCTTAAGGTTAAGAAGGTTAAAAAGGACAGAGCCTTCGAGCTGGATTTCCTGCGCGGAATCGCAATCGTAATGATGATGTTCATGCACTTCTCGTATGATGTCAGATACGAGTTCGGGTTCGATACATTCGAATACTTAAGAAGTGCATGGTTCTGGTCCTTCATTCATCCGATCATCATCGTATTGTTCGTTGGACTCTCCGGAATCTGCTGTACATTCTCAAGAAATAACTTCAAGCGAGGATTAAGACTTCTTGCAGTAGCTATGGCTTTTACGGTGGTCACGAGCTTTGTTACTTATAAGATGGGAATCTACTGCCTGATCTTATTTAATGTTCTTCATATGCTCTCAGTATCGACGCTTGTTTATGCGCTCGTATCACTTATTGAGAAGAAGACGAAGATCAAAGCTGAGCAGATGTCATTCATCCTGGTCCTCTTTGGAATGTGGGTTGCCATGACTAGTGTGCATCTGTCGATGTTCGACTGCTCTACAGAAAACATGCTTTTCTATCCTTTGGGCTTCATTATCAAGGGTGAGCCTGATGTTGCTGACTATATGCCGCTTATCCCGTGGATGGGTGTGTTCCTCATAGGTGCCGGTTTGGGCCGCATGCTATATAAGGAGCAGAAGACGCTTTTCGGCGGGGCAGGAGAGAAAGTGAGATTTTTTACGAAGCCTTTGGAGTTTCTCGGAAGACACTCGCTTATCATTTACCTTATTCATCAGCCCATAATCTATTTTGTGCTGTATCTGATCTTTAAGATCGCCGGCAAAGCCTGATGAAGATCGTTCCCAAGAATCACAAAGTAAAGTACAGCATTCCCCGCACGATAGGAAGGGGAGTGCTTCTTGTTGTTCTTCTCGCGCTTATTCCTGCGATGTATTTTCTTCCGCAGCTGCTTATAAGGGGAGAGGCGGCAAACTACTATTGTGAGAATATATTCCCGTGGGTGGCGTTGCTCCCGCAGGCGATAAACGGAATGTTCATGATCTCCCTTACTGAGCTTTTCGCAGTGATGGGATCGGTTACGCTGATAGTATTGATATTCGCTTTCATAATTAAGTGCATAAAGCTTCTGTTTACGAGAGATACGAGGGCGCTGCTTCATTTTATTTATGTGGTGTTCCGTAATGTCGCGATCATAGGTATCATCGCGGCGCTTATGTTCGAGCTTATGCATGGAATTAACTACAACAGAACGAGTGTAAGGAAGACACTTAATCTCTACGGAGAGACGAGGCCTTATGAGGATTATGAAGAGACCCTGATGTGGGCGTATCTCGGAATGGTTACCGCCAGAAAGCAGCTCGGGGAGGACTATCACGGAGTTGCCCACATGAGTACGAGCTTCGAGTCCATAGTTTACGATGCCAACGTAGCTTTAAGTTCGCTTAATGAGTACTACGATCTTGGCCTTAGCACGAACTATGTGCGCGCGAAGCCCGTCATGCTGAGCCATCTTTGGTGGTATACGGGAATCGCAGGCTTCTACGACGCTTTTCTCGGTGAATCCAATATTAATACAGACTATCTTGATATCACGCATTTTGCCGTTACGGTGACACATGAGATCGTGCATGCGAGAGGCTTTGCCAATGAGACTGATGCGAATACCATCGCAGTATTGGCGTGCATTAATTCTCCCCGCGCTGATTTCAGGTATGCGGGCTATTACTACATCTTCATGAGACTGTACTCAACTGTAAGCGAGTATGCGAGTCACGAGGGCGTAGCGATGGATGAGTATTTCACAATGTCGAGCTTTGATCCCGTGAGACGCGACATCATTGCATATAACGATTACTGCGACAGCTTTGAAGAAGGCCCAATCGCCGACTTTATCGCACGTTTCTCGGAAGATGCGAATAATGCTTTCCTGGAGTCCAACGGACAGCAGGGAGGAACCGATACTTATGTCGTTCCCCAGAACGTCTATGTCGAGTATTTCTGCAGGTACATAAGAACCGATGGTTAAGGTTATTCTCGAAGGACACGATAACTATTACGGTATCGAGGATGTATTAAGGCTCTTCTTCGGTCCGGGACGCGAGGACAGGGACAACAATGCCGTGCTCTGCGATTACGGTCCCGACATCACTATCGTAAGTAAAGCTGATCCTGATAGCGACCTTCCCGTTAACCGTCAGGTAAAGCGCGACCTTTATGCGAAGCTTACGGAACTTACAGGTATGACATTTCCATGGGGAAGCCTTACGGGAATACGTCCTACGGTAGTGGCACGTGAGGAGAACTACGACGCATCTTCGCTCATCGAAAAGTATCACGTCCGCGAGGACAAGGCTAACTTAGCCTGCGAGACAGCGCGTCTTGAATATGAGGTTGCAGCACTTGCTTCGAAGAAGCTTAATATGTACGTCGGCGTGCCGTTTTGTCCGGGACGCTGCGAGTACTGTTCGTTTATAGCTCAGGATGC
>CAMJGB010000123.1 GCA_946405115.1 uncultured Clostridia bacterium
CGGTTATGAGCCGGGAGCTCTAACCAACTGAGCTAAAGGCCCACATCATCACCTTTGTGCGTCTCGAAGTTTCAAAACGCTTAGTAAGTATATAAATAGTTTCTGTATAAGTCAAGAGGTAATTTATACATTAACGGGGGCTGATGATGCCTCAGCCCCCTACACTTACTTATCAGCCTTCAGCCGGAACTTCAGAAACTGCATTAACCTCATTCTCGCTCATATCACCAAGATCGATCATGGGAACTATGCTGTTCTCTTCCCCGGTCTGAATCATAGGAAGTCTGCCGTCCCATCTGCTTATCGTCTCATAACGGATAATGTTAGGTGTCAGCGACTCCTCTCTGATGGAGTTTGCCTCAGCTTCTGCCTCTGCTTCGATGAGCATTGCATCTGCTTCAGCCTGAGCAGAAGTTCTGGTTACCGTTGCCTGAGCCTCAGCCTGCTCGATTGCTCTCTGGTTCTCGATCTGCTGTGTCTGATAACGAATCTGAGCTGCCTGCTGCTCGGCGATTACCTCGTTGTAGGAATCCTCGTAATCAGCATTGTTAACTACGACCTTGATGATCGTAATTGTATCCTCTCCGTATTTCTCATCAACAGATGCCTGCAAAGCCATAGCAATTGCGGGCTCAATGATGCCTCTGTTCGTTGCATCGATTGAATTGTACTGCTTTGCAGCAGACTTTACTGCTGAAGCGACAAAGCTGCTTGTCATGATCGTATGCTCATAATCGTTAACATTAGCAACGAGCCAGGAAGATCTTCCGGGATTGATGCGGTATGTGATATTGATGCCTTCATAGTAGAGGGCAGCACGCTCACTTGTCTCACTCCAGATCTGACCGTCGATCGTTATGTCCTGCTGCTTGTTATTAACAAGGCGGATCGTCTCGATGACAGGAATCTTAAGGGCAATGCCGGGCTCAATATTCTCGGCACTAACCTGACCCAATCTTACTCGTACACCGGTATAACCGGTGGGAACGATCTTGAACGAATTTGCGATAATCAGAATCAGTGCAGCTACAATGATTCCTCCGATTATCAGCTTCTTTGAAAACTTTTCCTTCATTGTAGAGGAACCTCCTTAATCTTTATTGAAAATGATTATACAAGAACGGATATTCAGTAATGATTAAGGAATATTTAAGTTGAAAAAGGCTGCCCTGAAGGACAGCCTTAAAAGTAAACAATGTAGGAATTGATTAAGCAGTTACGATCTTGCTTGCGTTCTCAAGACCGTGTCTTGCAACAGCTTCCTGTCTCATCTTGTACTTGAGGATCTTTCCTGCTGCATTCATGGGAAAAGAATCTACGAAGTCGACGTATCTCGGAACCTTGTGTTTAGCCATGTGAGTCTTAACATATTCCTTGATTTCTTCCTCGGAAGACTCACAGCCGGGCTTCAGGATTACGCATGCCATGATCTCCTCACCGTAGTCGGCATCAGGAACACCGATTACCTGAACATCCTGGATCTTCTCGTGTGTATAGAGGAAATCCTCGATCTCCTTAGGATAGATGTTCTCTCCTCCTCTGATGATCATGTCCTTGATACGGCCTGTGATCTTGTAGTAACCGTCCTCAGGACGTCTGAGAGCAAGGTCACCTGAATGGAGCCAGCCGTCTTCATCGATAGCTGCTGCAGTAGCCTCAGGCATCTTGTAGTAACCCTTCATGATGTTGTAACCGCGTGCACAGAACTCACCCGGTACTCCGTCAGGACACTCCTCACCTGTCTCAGGATCAACGATCTTTGTCTCAACACCGAAGATGGAAGGTCCGACAGTGTTAACACGCTGCTCGATAGTATCTGTTGTCTTACTCATTGTTGTAGCAGGAGATGCCTCTGTCTGACCGTATGTGATAACGATCTCAGGCATATGCATCTTCTCGATAACTTCTTCCATCGTCTTGATAGGACAAGGTGAGCCTGCCATGATACCTGTTCTCATGTGAGAGAAGTCAGTCTTAGGGAAGTTCTCATGTCCAAGCATGGCAATGAACATAGTAGGAACACCGTGGAAGCATGTGATCTTCTCCTGGTTGATGCAGTGAAGTCCCTTTCGAGGTGAGAAAGCCGTAATAGGTGACATAGTAACACCGTGTGTAACGGATGCCGTCATGGCGAGAACCATACCGAAGCAGTGGAACATAGGAACCTGAATCATCATGCGGTCAGCTGTGGAGAGGTCCATGCAGTCTCCGATAGCCTTACCGTTGTTAACGACGTTGTAGTGTGTAAGCATAACGCCCTTAGGGAAACCTGTTGTTCCTGATGTGTACTGCATGTTGCAGACGTCGTGCTTGTCGATAGTTCTTCTGATTCTCTCTACTTCGCTGTAAGGAACCTTATCAGCAAGAGTATGAAGCTCATCCCAGTGGAAACATCCGGGAACCTTGGACTCGCAAGTGATGATGTTCTTCAAATAAGGAAGTCTTGCAGCCTGAAGCTTACCGGGCTCGCTGTCCTTAAGTTCAGGGCAGATCTCGTTGATGATCTGGAGATAATCGGAATCCTTGAACTTGTCGATCATGACGAGAGTGCATGTATCAGACTGTCTCAAGAGGTACTCGATCTCGTGGATCTTGTAAGCAGTGTTAACTGTTACGAGTACGCAGCCGATCTTTGTTGCAGCCCAGAATGTAAGGTACCACTGAGGTACGTTTGTAGCCCAGATAGCGATGTGATCGCCCTTCTTACATCCCATAGCGAGGAAAGCTCTTGCAAGGCTGTCTACATCATCACGGAACTCGGGATAAGTTCTTGTGTAGTCAAGCTCAGTGTAGCGGAAAGCATACTGATGAGGGAAAAGCTCACAAACCTTGTCGAGTACATCCGGGAATGTAAGATCGATCAAAGTCTCCTTGGGCCAGGGATAAACTCCTGTTCCCCTCTTGTCCTGTTGAAGAGTCTCCTTATTCTTGTGATCTCTGTACTGCTCCATGTAGCCTGCGAAGTGAGGAACTACGATGTTTGCATCGAGAAGATCCTTGGACCATCTGTAAACCCACTCAAGGGAAACGTAACCTGCGAAGTTGATTGCCTCAAGAGCTTTGAATGTCTCCTTAAGAGGCATGTCACCTGTGCCCATGAGCTTGTATGTAACCTTGTCTCCCTCGATTACGGAATCCTTAACATGAACGTGCTTGATGTACTCACCGAGAGTATCTACAGTCTGCTTAGGGCTCTCACCGAAGAATCTGTAAGGATGGTGCATATCCCAAAGAGCAGCTACCTTACGGCTGCCGATCTCGTCGAGAACCTTCTTAAGGCGCTTTGTGTCAGCATAAGCACCGTTAGTCTCGAGAAGGAGAGTAACGTTATACTTCTCTGCGATAGGAACGAGCTGCTTCATTGTCTCGATGACAACAGCATCGTCTACTTCCTTACCGGGAGCAGCATTGCGGTCACCAAGTACTCTTATGTAGCTTGCGCCGATCTTGGAAGCAAGCTCACAGTAGGCAATGATCTCATCTTCTGCCTGCTGTCTTGTGTTTACATCATTTACCGGCTCGCCTGAAGACAAGCAGGGAATCTCTAGCTTTAGCTGCTTTAGCTTCGCGATAGTATTGGGTAGCTCCTTCTCTGTGAAGGGAGCGGCCTTAACCGAGAAAATATCGTCACCTAGACCTCTAATCTCGATACCGTCGAAGTTGAAGTCCTTGGCCATGGAATAGATTTCCTGCCAAGAGAAATCGGGACATGCGAGTGTCGAAAAGCAAGTAAGCATAGTGAACCCCTTTTTATTAAATAAGTTTCGTGGGTATTTTAATATCTGCTCCCGACTCTGTAAAACAGCAAAAGTTAATAAAAATTCACGATATTACGCGTGTATATATGGGGAAATCAATACCAAGCCTTCAGATAAACGGCTCTGAAGGAGGCTCAACACCGATAGAACCCATAATCTTTACGCCGACTTCGTACACCATCCTTAAGGCTTCTTCCTTAGGCATTCTGAAGTTATCGAACATCATCATTACGGCAAGTCCGTGCGTATAAATAACGACGTCTCTTACGGCTTTTCCGAGCTCTTCCTCGGGGATATCATACTCGGAAGCAATAAGCTTTAATGCTTCCTTGTCAAACTGAAACATGAAGATACTGGAATTACCGGTGATGCTTTCACCTATGGTCTTCTCCGGGCTGTCAACATTGATGAATCTGAACACATTCGGATGGTCGCAGGCACACGAGATATAATGCACACCTGATATAAAGAATGCCTCAAAAGCAGGCTTCCCCTCCATCTTCTCCGGCAACACCTCGAAAAGCTTATTCGAAGCAAAGAAGTACAGTTCCTTCTTAAGCTCTGTCATGCTTCCGAAGTGCCATGATATGGGCTGTGTCGAACAGTTAAGCTTTGATGCTATGGATTTTATGGCAACGGCTTCGATACCGCCCTCATCGAGCAGTTCGTAAGCCGCTTCCAGTATCATCGTTTTGTCTATCTTCGCTTTACGTCCCATATGGTTTATAGTTCAAGGGCTTATCGCAGCCCCATCCCTTAGCAATCTTATTGAACATGATCCTTCCGACCGTCTTAAAGATTATACCCAATAAAACTCTTATATGAGCGGGAAAGATCTCAGGACCGGTAAACTTCTTGCACTCTTCTCCGAAGAAGTTACCTTCCTCACCATAGACCTCACCCATTCTTTGATAAGGTCCGGTAACCTTGTCCTGCATATCTCCCTCGAAGAATCTTATGCTGAAATTATCGCCCTTGATAAGAGTTCCCTTGTACTCACAGCCAAGCCTTTTACTGAGCATTACAAGGTACTCTTCGCCGCACCTTAACTGAGCACCCTCAGCAAAACCTCCCTGCAGGATATATGCGATCTTCGCAGTACCGTCCTTGGGTGTAACCGTAGAAAGGAATTCCAGAAGAAGGCCCGGTATATTCTCTACATAAAGTGGAATTGCGATGAGAATGTTATCGTTCTTGTCCCACGCCTCACGAATGCCGTCCCACTGCTTCCTGTCAGACACCTCGTACTGCTCGTAAGTGTTTCCTCTTGAACTTAAGCCTGCGGTGAATTTCGCAAGGATCTTATCCGTGTTGCTGTACTTCTTTACTCTTGGGCTTCCGTTAATGATCAAGACATGCATGCTGCTATCTCCTCCACACTTTCCTTGCTGTAAGCACCGAGCGACTCACTTTCAAAATTAAGCGCACACCGTGCGGTCCACTTCTTAAGGTAGGCCATGTCTGCCTCCCCCGTTACGATGATGCCGACATCGGTTCTCTTCTTATAACGCGCCACGTGTCTCATCTGGTCTCCCTTAAACTTAAGGTACATCGTCGCGATAGGAAGGATCCTGTCGAAAATATTCTTTCCCTTGTAATCGATGAATCCAAGCGCCGTGTCAGAGATTACCCAGAGCTGATCAGCCTTGATGATCTTCTTTAAGATCTCCTCGTAGTCGTCCTTGATGGAACATATTCCGGGAGTCTTAAGCCAGCAGTAGTTACAGCCAATGCAGGGTTTGATGGTAAGAGAAGAAGCCTCAACCACCTCATACTCTTTATTCTGAGAGTCAAGAAGTGTCTTAAGGCTTCCGGTTATCCCGCAATCTTCAGTCGTATTTACTATAAGTATCATGATCTATCCGCCTTTCAACTTTATGTAAACATGTTTATATAATCGTATTTACATAATATCATCAGCGGTGTTTTTGTCAAGCGTTTTGATCAAGGCTACTTAGGAAATCTTCTATAGCATCACGTGTTATTGCTCACTGATCTTTTATGTGGCGGATTGATTGTTAT
Organism: uncultured Clostridia bacterium; assembly: GCA_946405115.1. Lineage (GTDB taxonomy): Bacteria > Bacillota > Clostridia > Saccharofermentanales > Saccharofermentanaceae > Saccharofermentans. Next base: position 5,781 of record CAMJGB010000123.1, read on the forward strand.
GTGTGGCGAAATGATTAAAACAAAAAACCTC
>CAMJGB010000124.1 GCA_946405115.1 uncultured Clostridia bacterium
ATACGAGAGCGAAGAAGGCGAGGGGGCACACTCCCCATGGACCTTCGTGTCCTATGAATGTCATTGAGAAGGCGTTTACGAAGAAAGCCTTGAACGTATCAAGTGAGAAGATGACCACATCCCACTTTGCTCCGAGTCTGTCTAATCCCGACAGGTTCATGATGGCGGGAAGCTGGAATCCGATTCCTATGCCAAGTCCGAGTGCAGTGAAAGCTGCGAACTTTATGAGAATCTTGCAGAGGAACTTGAAGTTTCTGTTTTGCTTTTCGAAGAGGAAGCGTATTACGCAGTATGAAGCTACCAGTATTCCTGCCATGTAGGTGAAGTAGTAGGAGTTAATGAGGCAGAATGCAAGTGCAGTTACATAGAGCTTGAAGCCCTTGCCCGTCCACATTCTGTCGACGCCGATCATGAGGAGAGGGAAGATGTAGAAAATGTTGATGAAGCTTGCCTGAGTAAAGCCCGTGTACATTACTGTTGAGAATGTGTAGACCATGGCTGCAACAACAGTGCTTCTTACCGGAAGTTTCCTGCAGTGACAAAGGCAAGCGAAAGCAAGTCCCGCGACATAAAGCTTGAAGATGATGATCCCGTCGAAGACGTATTCTGCGATGCGGTGAGGGATGAATACCGAGATCCAGTACATCGGATCCGCGAGAGGGTTAGCTACGCTTGAGAAGACGATGAGGGAATCGTTTCCTGTTCCTATCGACATGTCCCACATGGGAAGTTCCAATACATGTCTTACGAAGATGTTGCCGAAGAGTGTGCGGATCCATTTCCCTGCATATACGAAGTAAGCGAACTGCTGGCTTACGCCGTCGGTCAAGGTGTACATGCTCTTCTTATCGATGAGGAAGAAGATGATCACGGTAAAGAAAGCAAATACACAAAACCAGAGTGTGTATTGCCTGATCAGACTTTTGAATGAGTTTTTATTAATGCTTTGTTCCATGAATCTTCTTGTCCGCAATTATGAATGCAATGAATACAGTTAATGAGATGAGTGTCAAAGCTGCGCCTTCCGTAAGATACGGAGTGCGGTAATTAAGCTCGATGAAGTGATTGCCTGAAGATACAGGGACAGCCATGAATCCGATGTTGGCCTTCTGTATAGGTACGGTTACGCCGTCAACAACTGCGGTCCAGCCTTCAGAGTAAGGAATCGCGAAGTAAAGATATTTGTCATTGTCTGCGACAGCATTAATCAGTACATGATTGCCGTTGATATCGTAAGAGACACTGTCAGTGTCAGCGTGATTGAAGAATGCTTCCGTTGTCTGTTCAAGGTCTTCAGAAGATCTTGCATATATCTTGATGTCGTTAAGTGTGTATTCGCCTTCGAGGAATACAAGCCTTACTGTGTTTACAGCATCTTCAGTAAAGCCGAAGTTTACGACAAATGTGTTTTTCCAGTGGTAGTACATGCTGTTCGATTCACGGCCCTGGATGGTGTCGGATACGAAGTAGGAACCGTCGTGTCCAAGAGATACCGCTGACGCATAGAAATGGTCGGAATCTATGCCGTCGAGATAAACGCTGATCTCGCTGTTATCAATATCATCGAAGGAGAGGATTATGATTCCGGTGGAGTCCACATGGAATGTGTTGTCTCCCGTGAAAGTGATGCCTTCGGAAGAAGTGACATCGTAATCGATCAGAGTGTGGCGGTAGACATCATCCGGAGTATCTGTTCCGTCTTCCGTGATGAGATAGTTCATCATGAGTTCCTCGGTCTCGATCGGGTCGGTGTTCTCGATGAAAGATGTATTGATTGCTTCATCATAAAAGTAAATGATCGATACAGGATCAGCTGATTCGTAAACGTAATACTGATCATCAGAGTGGATCAGATTTCCGTACGAATATGGTGCATTCAGATGGCTGTCATTGTTCTGAACGGTTATGTACTTTGTTCCGTTCAAAAGCTCGAGGTAATTACGGCCGCGAAGTCCGTTTAACATGAAGCCCATGGGGTTGCTGTTAACTGACATGTCGAGGTAGTACCTGTCGATGTCGTTATTGTAATTACTGTTGTAGAAATCATATCCCATTACATTAAGGAGCATGGATGAGTTAAGCGGGACATCATCAATTACAAACGGGATGAAGTCATATCTTACATGATGAAGATCCTCGCGCTCGTCTTCCGTCAGCTGATCGAGACCGTTGCTTCTTAGGATGTAATCGTAGCTTGTTCCGTAATCCATGTGAACCTGCATGCGGTAAAGCTGAAGATTAGCAAAGCCTATGATCACACAGCAGATAAGCATTGAGAGAGACAAGAATATGAATCTCTTATTCTCCTGCTTGCCAAGTTCAGGGATTATCAGCATTGATACTGCAAACAGAAGAAGTGATATGCCTGAAAGAAGTCCGCTAAGGTCAGCGAACAGGAATGTAACGGCGCAATAAACAGCAGCTACACCGAGGAGGATGAATCTGGTTTTCTTGTTCATCTTGAGGATGTTTTCAAACTCTGAAGCAACTATGTATGACAGGAGGAATATGTAAGCGAATATGAATCTTCCTGTCGGGAAATTGAATCCGTTAAATACAGATCCTACTACGGGGAAGAAGAAAGCCATTGTGTACACGGCGAAAAGCACTTTCTGAAGAAGGCTGTCCTTCTTCCTTGAGAACAGGGTGACCAAAGCGAAAAGCACGATGGGGCATACTCCCCACGGTCCTTCATGTCCTATGTCTGTAAGTGAGAATGCGTTTAATAAGTAAGCCTTAAGTGTGCCGAATGAGAATAAAACCGGGTCCCATTTTATGCTCATTCTGTCGAGACTTGCGAAGTTAAGAATCGCGGGGAACTGTAATCCTATGCCAATGCCTATGCCCAGAAGTGAGAAACCTGCGAATCTTAAGATGAGGCGTAAGAACGATTTTGTATTGTGAAGTTCACTGCTTAGCATGAATCTTATGATGCAGTAGATAACGATCAAAAGACCCATCATGTAGGTAAAGTAGTAAGAGCTTACGGCACAGTAAGCAAGGATAAGCACATAAAGCTTATAACCTTTGTTGTTCCACAGGCGGTCGACGCCGACCATGAGAAGAGGAAACAGACAGAAGGAATTGAAGAACCAGGCAGCCGTAAATCCGATATAAAGAACGGAAGAGAATGTGTATACCATCGCTGCTGCGACAGTGCTTCTTCCGGGCAATCCTCTGTGGTGGCAGAAGTAGGTAAATGACAATCCCGCAAGATACATCTTTAAGATGATCATAGCGTTGAATGCGTACTCGGCAAATTCGTAGGGGACAAGGGCTGAGATCCAGTTCGTAGGATCTGCCAGAGGGCTGCTTACGACACTCGACAGGAAGATCAATGAATCGCTGCCCATGCCTATTGCCATGTTCCACATCGGAATCTCGAACACATGGCGTACGAAGATGTTGGAGAATAACTGCCTTATCCATGTTCCGGTATAGGCGAAGTAGGTGTACTGCTGATATACGCCGTCACCGATGTCGTAAAGGCTTTTGCCGTTGATGACAAAGAAAAGAATGACGGCGAATAAAGCAAATATGCAAAACCATATTGAGTAGAGGCCGGCCGTATTGGAGAATCCTTGTCTTTGTGCGCGTCTGTCCATAATAAAAATAATATAAATAATGACAAACAAAAAATCAATTTAACGTGGTAGAATACAAAGACTGTATCAATCTCGCAGAGCGAGAATTGTTTATTATGATTTACACGGAGGATTATATGAGCAGGCTTTCCAATGTTTCTGTTTCTTTGGCACAGGAAACAGTCGAAGAGCTGTACAAGGATATTGAGAGAAATATCCAGACGAGCCAGCCCGGTCTTTGTCCGGTTGATCTCGCAGCAGCATTTATCCATTTGAGTCATGCAAGATCGTGCGGTAAGTGTACACCTTGCAGAGTAGGTCTCGGTAAACTCGAGGACCTTATTAACAGGGTATTAGACGGTAAGGCTACCATTGAGGATCTTGATGAGGTTGAGATGATGGCTGAGACGATTTACCGTTCAGCTGACTGCGCTATCGGTTCAGAGGCTGCAAGAATGGCGGTAAAGGCTGTTAAGGGCTTCAGAGATGACTTCGAAGAGCACGTTAAGTACGGACGCTGCAAGTTCCAGAACTTTAAGTCTGTTCCCTGCGTTGCAGAGTGTCCCGCTCACGTTGATATCCCGGGCTACATCGCTCTTATCAACGAAGGAAGATACGATGACGCAGTTAAGCTTATCCGTAAGGACAATCCGTTCCCCGCAGCTTGCGGTATGATCTGCGAGCATCCTTGTGAGGAGCACTGCAGAAGAACTCTCGTTGATGACGCTATCAACATCAGAGGTCTTAAGAGATATGCGGTTGAACACGAGTCTGAGATCAAGGCTCCCAAGTGTGCTGAGCCTACAGGCAAGAAGGTTGCCATCATCGGAGGCGGTCCTTCCGGTCTTACAGCAGCTTACTTCCTCTCTGTCATGGGACACGAGTGTACTGTATTCGAGCAAAGAGACAAATTAGGCGGAATGCTCCGTTACGGTATTCCGAGCTACAGACTTCCCAGAGAGATCCTCGACCGTGAGATCGAAGGTCTTAAGCTTTCCGGATTCAAGGCATATACGAATATGTCCGTCGGAAAGGACATTACTCTCCAGGAGCTAAGAGACAAGTACGATGCAGTTTATATCTCCATCGGTGCACATACAGACAATAAGATCGGTATCGACGGCGAGGACGCTGAGGGTGTTATCTCCGCTGTTGAGATGCTCCGCGGAATCGGTGACGGCGTAATGCCCGACTTCAAGGGTCAGGACATCGTAGTCGTTGGTGGCGGTAACGTTGCTATGGACGTTGCAAGATCTGCTATAAGACTCGGTGCAAACACAGTTAAGATCGCTTACAGAAGACGTAAGGTCGACATGACAGCTCTTGCCGAAGAGGTTGAGGGTGCTGTTGCTGACGGCTGCGAGATCTTAGAGCTCAACGCTCCTACTAAGATCGAGAAGACAGCTGACGGCAAGGTTGCTGCTCTCTGGGTACAGCCTCAGATCGTAGGTGAAGTTAAGTGGGGAAGACCTGCTCCCGTTAATGCCGATTCTCCCGAGGTCCGCCTCGCCTGCGACAAGGTGCTCGTAGCTATCGGCCAGGGCATCGAGTCCTCACACTTTGCAGATAACGGCATCCCCGTTAACAGAAGAAAGATCGCTGCCAAGGATACTGCTGATTTCGACGGTATCGACGGCGTCTTCTCCGGCGGTGACTGCGTTACCGGTCCCGCGACAGTTATCAAGGCTATCGCAGGCGGTAAGGTCGCAGCTGCCAACATCGATGAGTACTTGGGCTTCGATCACGAGATCACGAGCGGCGTAGAGCTGCCTCCGGTAAGATTTGCAGACCGTGAGCCTATGGGCCGTGTCAACATGACAGAGCGTCCTGCTTCCGAGAGAACGAAGGACTTCGACCTGATGGAATTCCCGATGACAGACCAGGAGGCTTGTCAGGAATCCGCGAGGTGCCTGCAGTGCGATCACTTCGGCTGCGGTAAGTTGAAGGGAGGCAGAGAGCTCAAATGGTAAATCTGACAATCGACGGTAAGAAAGTATGTGTTAACGAGGGTGTTACCATCCTCGAAGCAGCAAAGTCCGCAGGTATCAACATCCCCACGCTTTGCTATTGGAAGGGTCTCAACGAAGTCGGCGCATGCCGTGTGTGCGTAGTTGAGGTCGAGGGCATCCGTAAGCTGCCCGCTGCGTGCAACACTGCAGTACACGAGGGCATGGTAGTTCACACCAACTCCCGAAAAGTTCGTGAC
>CAMJGB010000125.1 GCA_946405115.1 uncultured Clostridia bacterium
GTCGGTAGAGCAGGGGACTGAAAATCCCCGTGTCGGCAGTTCGATTCTGTCTCTGGGCACCAAATAAGCTCCGCAGTTCGCGGAGCTTTTTGTTTTACATAATTTCAATTTTGTTCGCGACCAAGAGCCTTCATTAGTATCTCATACCTGAAATCTGCCACTCGCCATCGATTCTTGTCAGATAGATGTGAGTCGTTGTAGGAACTACTTCGGGATCAGGCCACATCTGCATCTCCTGCTCGATATAAACCTGCATGTAGACAGTATCGTCGTTATATGCGATGAATTCCTGCACTTCTTCATTCTGGATGGTTACGGCACCGTGTCCAGTGAAATAACGAAGAGCAGTACTTCTGCTTATGTAGTTGTATGCAAGGCTGTCAGGCGGGAAGTAAGGATCGAGTGCAGAAAGATCCTCGTCCATCGATATTACGTTAGCGAATGTAGTAGTGAAATCGATACCATACTGTTCAAGTGTTTCACGCTCAGGATGGTTGGTGGAATAATTCGCGCTGTAACGGTCGAAATCGACGTTGTATTCAACAGGAGACACTGCACCCGTATAATCCTTGACTTCAACCTCAGGCTCGAAATAAAGGCCTGATACGGCGTATGTGGTAAATCCGGGGATTGAGCCGCCGTAAGGTTCAACATACTGAAGCTCATCTTCATCCGCAGGAGTCTCTTCAGTGATGTAAGTCTCATCGAGCTGAATGCCGTTGATATAAACAGTTGAGTTTGAAGGAAGGGTTATCATTGCGCCTTCCAGAGGGAGTACAGGGAATGAGATAGAGGACAAGCCCCATACAGGGTTGCCATATTCTTTCTGACCGATTCTCTGCAGCGTTACCGTACCGATAACATATCCGTCAGCTTCGATTGCATAGCACGGTCTGTCGGCGGTATATTCGCCTGACTCTACATATGTAAGATTCTTGCCTTCCATCATGGAGAGCATGTAATTTCTGATGGCATCTTCATTCTCGAACTGTGATACGGTCGGATGCTCAGGCATATTCTGCCAGATGTAATCGATGTCTCTTGCTTCAAAGTGAGTGAAGATCTGATCCATTACAAGATTAGGCATTGAAGACTGATATGATGCCTCATATTCCACGAGGAATGCATTAAATCTCTTGTATCCGTAAAGGATTCCGAATGTTATCGCAAGAAGCCAGATGAACAATACGAATACATATACATGAAATTGTTTTTTATTAATCTTCTTTGAAGATTTTTTTGTAGGCTTACCGGATGGTTCCTCATAGCTTCCGTCGTTGACGAATGGAGAAGGAACAGGCTGATTGTTTCTTAATACAGGTGTATTCACACGTGCTGAATCGGATGAGTAGCTTCTGCTGTTCTGATCATGCTTCTTCATTGGACACCTCCGAAGAACCAGATGCACCCTGAGGGAGTACTACCCAAGCCGTGGGAATTGCTCTGTCCTGTCTGATATTCGCATTATCTACGACTTCTTCGCCGTTGTAGTACATGGAAGAGGACATACCGCCGTCAAGATTAAATGCATTTACTGCGCCGTATTCAACCATGATGTCGATTAGGTCAGCCATCGTAGCTCCCATGGAAGTTGATCTTCTTCCTTCAATGCAAAGGAGAAGTACAGCTCCGTCGGCTCTCTGACCGATAGCTGTGCGGGGATTAAGGCCTCCGCCTACGCCGCTGTAGTTAGCTGCTTCGCCGTTAACGATGAGTGAAGGACCGAACGATACAGCATCGCGAAGACCGATGCTCTCGGCATAGCCTCCGCCGAACGTACCTACAACAAGAATATCGTCCTGATTAAATCCTACTGTAGGAAGTGCAGTTCTTGTTGTATAGATGGGGTCTCCGTTCTCGTCTGTACCTGCTTCGTAGTATTCGTCTACGTTGTCGGCACGAAGAACGCCCTGAGACATTACAACGCCGACAGGCCATCCGCCGATTCCGAGACCGCTCTCGTCTTCGTACTGACCGCCGTTAATACCGGCAACTGCTCCGTACTTGTTAATAAGTTCCTCAAGTGTCATTCCTGCACCGGAGTGTGTGTAATTATCGATGGTAGCGCAGATAACTCGTGAAGGATCGTAAACAATCATCATGTAACCGTGATACATTGGACCCGAGATCTCATGAAGCTCGATTCCGTCACCGTCGGGATCGAGGTTTGTCTCAGCCTCAACACCTGCAGCGGCAGCCTGTGCAGCAGCGGCTTCGGCTTCTTCTCTCATGACCGTTACAAGGTCAGGATCAGTGATCTGATCGAACTCGATTGTCTTGTTGTTCTCAAGGATTGCATTGATCTCCGCATCTGTAAGAACCATATGGCAAGCGATAGGACCTGCAGAGGATTCCATGAGTGAAGAGACAAATATCTGTCTGAAATGGTCAGACGGACCGTTGACGCCCATCTGCAAAATACCGTAAATACCTACTAATGCAATGATCAGCGTAGTTATCAGGAATAGAAAAAACATCCCGACTATTCTTAAGAAAACTTTCATCTGATACTCCATATAAAATAATTCTGATATCATTTTACAGTTTTCTTGAAAAAAACGATAGGATTATTATAATACACTAGTAATAAAAAAGAATAAGGCGATAATCGCAGAAGAGGGGTTACCTTGGAGAAGACATTTTCAAAGAGTGCCGAGCAGGTTGTAATCGATCTTAAGACCAATGAGTCTACGGGTCTTACTAAGGCTGAGGCACAGGAAAGACTGGAGAAGTTCGGTCCCAATTCATTGGGAGAAGAGAAGAAAGTTCCGTTATGGAAGAGATTCCTTGCTCAGTTTGCAGATGCAATGGTTATTATTCTTATTGCAGCAGCTATCTTGTCTGCATTCATGGCGATTAAGAGCAACGAAGGCTTTGAGGGCTGGATCGATGTAATCGTAATCCTCGCTATCGTAATCCTTAATGCGATCCTCGGTGTATACCAGGAAGGTAAGGCTGATCAGGCGCTTGCCGCTCTGAAGAAGATGAGTTCTCCCCAGACTAAGGTCATAAGAGACGGAGAGGTCGTAATGATCGATTCCGAGGGCCTTGTAGAGGGTGATATTGTTTCGATCGATGCTGGCGATGCTATCTCAGCTGATATCAGACTCCTTTCTTCAAGTTCACTTAAGGCAGAGGAGGCTTCACTTACAGGTGAGTCCGTTGCTGTTGAGAAGGAAGCTAATCTTGTTCTTGATGAGGACTGTGCACTCGGTGATCGTAAGAACATGCTCTTTATGGGTACGTCAGTAACTTACGGAAGAGCCAAGGGTGTTGTTGTAGGTACAGGTAAGAATACAGAACTTGGTAAGATCGCTAATAAGCTTTCCGGCATGGAAGATGAGGTTACACCTTTGCAGATGAACCTCAATCATCTCGGCAAGATCCTTGCAATCGTATGTATCGCAGTATGTATCATAGTATTTGCCGTAGACGTTCTTGTACAGCACGAGTCCATTACAGAAGCTTTGATGACAGCTGTTTCCTTGGCTGTTGCAGCTATTCCTGAAGGCCTTGCAGCTGTTGTTACAATCGTTCTTTCCATCGGTATGACTAAGATGGCTGAGAACAATGCCATCGTAAAGAGACTTCTTGCAGTTGAAACATTGGGATGCGTTGACGTTATCTGCTCCGATAAAACAGGTACTCTTACACAGAACCAGATGACAGTTCAGGTTCTTTACGACGGAGAGCAGGTAGTAAACGTTGAAGGCAACGGTTACGCTCCTGAGGGTAAGCTTTCTGATCTTAACGGCGGTGACGTTAAGGTAGAGGGTAAGATCGAGACTTTGATCAGAGCTGCAGTTCTTTGTAATGACGCTAACATCGTAAAGAACGAAGACGGTGAGTATGCTTGTATAGGTGACCCTACAGAGGGTTCACTTACAACTCTCGGTATGAAGACAGGAATGAACAGAGTTCAAACTATGGATAAGTATCCCAGAGTTACTGAGCTTCCTTTCGATTCCGACAGAAAGATGATGACAACATATCATTCCGGAATCGTTGCAGGTGAGATCATATCTTACACCAAGGGTGCTCCCGATATCATTCTCGACAGATGTACTTCCTATGAGAGTGTTAACGGTCCTGTACCGATGACGGATGAGATCAGAAAGAAGATTTTCGACCAAAACCACGAGTTTGCCTGCAAGGCAATTCGTGTTCTCGCTTTCGCATACAGAGTTCACTATGAGGGAACAGAAGCTGATTTTGAGCATGAAGAGCAGCTTATCTTCTTGGGCTTGATCGGTATGATAGATCCTGCTCGTAAGGAAGCAAAGGATGCTATCGCAGTATGTAAGGAAGCCGGAATCAGAACAGTAATGATCACAGGTGACTTCAAGGATTCCGCTGTAGCAATTGCCGGAAACCTTGAGATGATGGACGGCGATGCTCAGGCTCTTTCAGGTTCCGAGCTCGATAAGATCTCTGATGAGGAACTTCGTGTTGCATGTGAGAATACTAATGTATATGCGAGAGTATCTCCTGAGCACAAGGTTCGTATCGTTACAGCTCTTAAGGCTAATAACCATATCGCTTCCATGACCGGTGACGGTGTTAACGATGCCATGGCATTGAAGTCGGCTGACATCGGTGTAGCCATGGGTATCACAGGTACAGACGTAGCTAAGAACTCTGCCGACATGATCCTCATGGATGATAACTTCGCTACTATCGTTAAGGCAGTAGAGGAGGGAAGAATCATCTATGCGAATATCAGAAAGTTCGTAAGCTTCCTTCTTTCATGTAATATCGGTGAGATCCTGGTTATCTTCCTGCTCTCACTTATCCCTAATACGGTTATCCCTGGAATTGCAGCACCTCTTACTGCAATCCAGCTTCTCTGGCTCAACCTCGTTACTGACTCATTCCCGGCACTTGCTTTGGGACGTGAGAAGGGTGAGCCCGGTATCATGAAGCTTCCTCCGAGACCTAAGGGAGAGCCGATCATCAACAAGTCTATGCTTACACATATCTTTATTCAGGCAATTGCTATCTTTGCATGTGTAGCTACATCATTCCTTGTACCTCTTACAAGAAACAACGGATTCTTCTTCGGATCTGACGTTGATGCTTTGACTGGTGCAAGAACAGTAGCGTTTGCAACACTTATCACAGCTGAGCTTCTCAGAGCTTATGCTTCAAGATCAGAGAGAATGTCCGTATTCTCACTTGGTGTATTCACTAACAAGATGATGAATATGGCTGTAGGTATCTCACTTGCCTTGCTCCTCGCAGTTATCTATATCCCCGGAGTAAATAAGATCTTTGATAACGTTGCACTTAATGCACAGGCTTGGCTAGTTATCGTACCTCTTGCTCTTATCCCGTTTGCTACAAGCGAGATATTCAAGGCAATCAAGGGCGCTGCAAGAAATAAAAAATAAGTTTGCACAAGAATCAGCCTTATGATATTATCTTACGGCTGAAACTATGATTACATTATTATCGGAGGCTTTTAATGAGCGCACTTGATATTATTTTGTCTATACTTGATATTATTCTTGGAGTTACCATGGTAATTCTTTTCCTCGTTCAGGAAGGTAATGACCAGGGTATGGGTGCCATCACAGGTGCATCTAATGACTCTTACTACAGCAAGGCTAAGGGCCAGACACTTGAGGAGAGACTCAAGCAGGCAACAAAGGTTGTTGCAATTCTCTTCGCAATTATGTCCGTAATCCTTTATTTTGCAGTAACTAAGGGATTCTGATAACAGTTATTAACAGTAAATCAGGCGGCCGTACCTTT
>CAMJGB010000126.1 GCA_946405115.1 uncultured Clostridia bacterium
CTATGAATCTTGTTGTTATCACGACACTTCCCGGTATGGCACAGGCTGCAGGTTCGGCTCTTGATTCCATGCATCTTCAGTATGTAGTAGGTACTATTGCAGGAGATGACACTGTATTTGTTGCTACGGAGAGCGTTGAAGATGCCAAGGCACTCTGCGCTACTATAATCGACATGACCGGATCCGAGAATGCTGACAAGGCTTGAGATTAGAAGTTTTGCAGTAATCGAGCATGCTGTATTCTGTCCCGGAAAAGGTTTTAATGTCATTTCCGGTGAGACAGGTGCAGGTAAGTCTTTGCTTATCGATGCCATAGGTCTCATATTCGGAGAGAAAGCTTCCAAGAATCTTATCAGGAACGACAGCACCAGCGCTTTTGTTGAGGCGGTGTTCGATTGCGAAGATCAGGTTGTTAAGCGCATTGCACCCATCATGGAAGAGTTTGGAATTCCTTTTGAAGACGGAACCGTCATAATCTCCAGAACCTTCAGGGAAGAGGGCAAGAGTATCGCCAGGATCAACGGAACTTCAGTCGTTCTTAATCAGCTTAAGAGAATTAGTTCCGAACTTATAGACATTCACGGACAGAATGATAATTCAAGAATCTTCGATCCTTCAGTTCATATTGATATGCTTGATGCCTTCGGCGGCAGTGAGGTTCTTGATCTTCTTCAGGCCTATAGAGAGAAACTTAAGATTTTTAAGGACCTAACCACATCTTATATCGAAGCAAATAAGCTAGCTTCCGCATCTTCTAACAGAATCGACTATCTTACTTTTGCAGTAAAGGAGATTCGCGATGCAGATCTTAAGCCGGGCGAAGATGAGGCTTTGTCCACGAGGAAGAAAGAACTGTCTTCGATGGCACGTAATAAAGCTATGATATCTGATGCCGTAAGCTTGGTATCAGGAACTGACAGTAACGGACAGACTCCTTCGGGACGTTTAAGTGAAGCTGTAAGAGCGCTTAACAAGCTTGCTGATAAGGATCCTTCTTTCGAAGAGTATGTATCAAGACTTCAAAGTATAAGTTTGGACCTAGAAGCGTACAGTTCAGACTTTCTGAAGAAATCTTCTGAATACACTTTCAGCGAGGATGAAGAGCGCAAGATAAACGACAGATTAAGTAAGATATACGAGCTTGAGTCCAAGTACGGAAAGACAATAGAGGAAGTACTGCTTTTCGCGCAGGAGGGAGAGAAGGAGCTTAACGATATCGAAGAAGCTTCTTCCAAGGCAGCTTCCCTTAAGAAACAGCTTCGTGATACAGAGGCAGATCTTCTCACGGTTGCAAAAGAGCTTTCCTCTGAGAGAAAGAAGGCTGCGGAGAAGATGTCGCTTCTTATTACTGAGGAGCTTAAGGATCTTCAGATGCCCTCAAGTTCATTCTCGGTAAAGTTCGGTACAAGACCGAAGGAACGTTACTTTAATATACACGGCATTGATGATGTTGCTTTCATGTTTAGTGCCAATCCCGGACAGCCTCCGATGGACCTTTCTGCTACAGCGTCGGGCGGTGAGGCTTCACGTATTATGCTTGCGATAAAGAATATCTTGTCTAGAGCTGATATGATGCCGACTTTGATCTTCGATGAGATCGATACGGGTGTATCGGGTCTTGCATCGCTTTCCATCGCGAAGAAGCTTAAGTCGATTTCCCGTGAACATCAGGTACTGTGTGTGTCACACACGGCTCAGCTTGCTGCAGCTTCAGACCATAATTTCCTTATTGAGAAGAACACTGACGGTACCAATACCTTTACAGATATCATTCCGCTTGATGAAGAAGGCAGTATTACAGAGGTTTCAAGGCTTCTGTCGGGCACTGACGATAAGGAATCAAGAGAACTCGCTTCCAAGATGATCGAGGAACTTAGGGCTTAAGCCTGCTATCTCAGAAGGAAGATCACAAGTAAAACTCATGGGTTCATTCGTAATCGGGTGGACAAAATCAATCGCGAAGGCGTGAAGCGCAACTCTCGGGCACTTCTCGTCAAGTTCCTTCGCGTTAGGGAATCTGTCGCAGGGATTATCAACTGAAAGAGGGCCGTAAAGTCCGTCTCCTACTAGAGGATGTCCGTTATAAGTAGAGTGCACGCGGATCTGGTGGCAGCGTCCCGTCTTAAGTTCGAACTTTACAAGAGAAACGTTAAGCTCAGGGTCAGTTGCCACAGTCTCATACAAGGTAAGGCAGTCGTGCGCCTTAGGATCATCGGGGGAACACACGTCTCTTATCATTACCGAGCCCTCACGCCTTTTTATGGGAAGGTCAATCGTGCCCTCAAGGGGATCGTAAATGCCGTAAACTGCAGCAAGATATCGCTTTCTTATCTTCTGCTCACCGAAAAGCTTATGTATGTGGCCTGTCTTAGCCAAGATAACAAGACCTGAAGTCTCTCTGTCCAGGCGCATTACGGGGTGAAGAGCCTTGTCGGAAGAGTTGAGTGACGTAAGAAGTGAGTCATCAAGGTGACCGTGGGTAGGGTGCGTGACCATTCCTGAGGGTTTAACTACAACAGCGAAGTACTGATCCTCATAAAGTATCGGGACTTCTGGAATACTGTTGAGTTTTCCGACATCATCGTCATAAGAAGCAAAGATAACATCACCTTCGGAGACGATATACTTAATTGTCTTGTGCTCGCCGTTAACCTCCAAAGTTCCGTATAGCTTAACTCTTTTGATCATCGTAGAACTCATGTTGAGTTCGTGACTCATTACGGTTTTAAGGGTTCTTCCGTGCTCTTTGCTTGTTACAACGTGGTTAAATTGCATTTTGCCGACCTTGACACTCGTGTTTTTTATTTTTATTATAACTAATGGCTAAGTATAGTCTATAAATGTTCTTTGACAACTTTATATTGGAGGTGAGTACCAACATGCAGTGGTTAATGTATTTAATCATTGGATTGGTTGTCGGTATCATCCTCGGTTTGTTCGGTATGCATATGTATTATAAACTCGGATTGTCTGCTAAGCAGAAGCAATTAGAAGACGATTCGGTTAAGGCAAAAGCAGAGGCTGAAAGAATCGAGGCGGAAGCACAAAAGGATGCCGAGAACCGCAAGCGAGAGCTCTTGTTGCAAGCTAAGGAAGAAATCTCTAAGGCTCGCGTCGAACTTGAACATGACGTAAGAGAGAAGAGACAGGAACTTGCAAGAGAGAGAAACAAGCTTGAGCAGAAGGAAGACAATGTTGAGAAGCAGCTCGCTATCGCAGAAAATAAGCGTGCTATGTACGAAGCTAAGCTCGAAGAGGCTCAGAGAAATGTCGAGAGGACAAAGGAACTCGAAGTCAAGAAAGAGCATGAGCTTGAGAACATCTCAGGATTGTCTATCTCCGAGGCAAGAACTTTGGTTCTTGATGCTGCGGAGAAGGAGTACAGCCATGATATGGCTATGATGCTCAGGCAAATGGAAGAGAAAACCAAGCAGGATGCTGACAAGATTGCAAAAGACATCATTGTCACATCTATTCAGAGATATGCATCTGATTACGTTTCGGAAGCTACTGTGTCTGTTGTTAACCTTCCCAATGACGAGATGAAGGGTAGAATCATTGGTCGTGAGGGTAGAAATATCCGTGCCATCGAGACCATTACCGGAGTTGATCTTATTATCGACGATACTCCTGAAGCAGTTATCCTCTCGTCATTTGATCCGATCAGAAGAGAGGTGGCAAGGATCACTATCGAGAAACTTGTTTCCGATGGAAGAATCCATCCCGCTAGGATCGAAGAGATGGCTAATAAGGCCAGGAAGGAAATTAACCAGACGATTAAGCAGGAAGGTGAGAGAGCAGCCTATGAGACAGGCGTCATGAACCTTCATCCCGAAGTCATCAAGCTCCTCGGTAAGCTTAAGTATCGTACAAGTTACGGACAGAATGTTCTTAAGCACTCCATCGAAGTAAGCTTCCTTGCCGGAATGATGGCAGGAGAGTTGGGACTTGATGTTAATTTCGCTAAGAGAGCAGGACTTCTTCATGATATCGGTAAGGCTGTAGACTTCGAACAGGAAGGCACACACGTACAGCTCGGTACCGACATCGTCAGAAAGTATCATGAATCTGATAACGTCTGCAATGCCGTTGAATCACATCATGGTGATGTTGAAGCCAAGACAGCCGAGGCTGTTCTTGTTGCCGCAGCTGATGCTATTTCTGCTGCAAGACCGGGAGCAAGAAGAGAGAATCTTGAGACTTATATCAAGAGAATTCAGAAGCTCGAGGAGATCGCGACAAGCTTTGACGGAGTCGAGAAGAGTTACGCGATTCAGGCCGGTAGAGAGATCCGTGTCATAGTTGAACCCGAGAAGGTTAACGATGAGGAGATGATCTTGAAGGCAAGGCAGATTTGTAAGAAGATCGAGGATGAGCTGGATTATCCGGGTCAGATCAAGGTTAATATCATCCGTGAGACTCGTGCAACTGATGTTGCAAAGTAAATAAACAAACTTTTTACCTTAGTTAGATTTATTTGTTGATGGGTTGGCAATTCACCAATAAGAAGACGGGCATTCTGCGGCCCGTCTTTTTATTTTCCTCAATATTTCACCAAATTAAAAATTACTAAAGTCTTTTAATATGTAAAATGTTTATACTATAATTTATTAGGTGACCTATGGATAAAGTTATATATATTGCCGACGATGACGATAACATCAGAAACCTGTTAAAGTCGTTTCTGGAAAGAGAAGGATACATAATCTACGGATTCCCTACAGGAGATGATCTTCTGAAGAGGTTTATTACCAATCCCTGTAATCTTATTATTCTCGATGTTATGATGCCCGGCCGTGACGGTTTCTTTATCCTGACTGAGATCAGGAAGATCAGCAATATTCCGATTATTATGCTTACCGCAAGAGATTCCGATGCCGATTACATCGAGGGTCTTAATCTGGGATCTGATGATTACTTCACAAAGCCTTTCAGTCCGATCAAACTCGTTACAAAAGTTAAGTCCATTTTTGCAAGACTTGAAGCAGTAAATACAATCAATGTTGATGCATCTGATTCCGAGCTTACATTCGCTGACATAACGATTAACAGAAAGACCAAGTCTGCCACATTGAAGGGTAAGGAACTTAATCTGACACCTAATGAATATACACTTCTTACTTATCTTATGATCAACAGTGACAGAGCAGTTCCTAGAGTAGAACTTCTCGATAAGATCTGGGGTTATGAAACTGAGATAGAGACACGTGTTGCCGACGATACTGTTAAGAGGTTAAGAAAGAAGATTGCAGATTCCGATGCTAAGATCTCCACTGTTTGGGGTTATGGCTTCAGACTGACTACCAGCGCTGATGGCACGGGAGAATAAGAACAAAGATAATGTATCTTCTGAAGGCAAGCAGTTTCGTTTGCCTTTGTTTGTTCATATATACATTTCTCTTCTTGCGGTTACTTTGATCACAGGTACTTTGATATGGCTGTCCAGTAACTTCATCATGCAAAACTATATCGCTTCCGAATGCGATACAAGAATCAGTAATGCTGTTAATTCATGTCAGTCATTTGCTGAAGCTTTCAGAAATTCAATCACTCCGGAATCAGGTACAGAAGAACAGATCAGGACTAATCTTCTTAATTCAATTGTATCTTCATCCGACCTTTCTAACGAAGCGTCCATCGTTCTGTTTGAAGATGATGTATCAGGAAACGGTTATAACGTTCTTTGGCCTACCGCATCATATTCTGTATCTTCCAGAAACAGAGCCGAGATGTATCTTAATACGA
>CAMJGB010000127.1 GCA_946405115.1 uncultured Clostridia bacterium
TGTATGGGATGTTTATTATATGAATACTGATGCAGTGGTTTATGTTATCGAAGTTAAATTGACACAGCTCTTCGCCGTCTGCACCCCAGTCGTGATTGCCCGTAACGGCCATATAGGGGATGGAAAGCTCCTTGCATACGTCTCCTATCGCATTAAGATAGGGAAGACCCCTTAGAACGTGCTTTCCTTTGCCGTTACAGATGTCTCCGCCGAAAATGACGGCATCAAGCCCCTTTGAAGCATGCTCTTTCCTTATAACATTGATCACGCGGCTTGCCGGAATTGGGCAAAATTCCCTGTGAAGGTCTGAGAAAAACAGTATGCGTAAGTCTGGATCGCCCTCAGAAGGCCCTAATATAAGCTTATCGCGGGTTACTTTAAGGCACATGGCCTCGATAAAACCCCAGCTTAACCCGATAATTATGATGCCTGATATGACAAGTAAAATTGTTAATATTATGCCGTTCATGATTTTCGTTCTTTTTATTATTTTATTTTTATTATATAATACGTGGTAATTTGCATACAATTGTATTTCAAGGAGGGTTATCTACATGCCTAAGACAGAGATCAAGTACGAGATAATCAAGACTATCGGTGTTCTTGCTACCAACAAGTCAGGCTGGAAGAGAGAAGCTAATATCGTTAAGTGGAACGATGGTAAGGCTAAGCTCGATATCAGAGACTGGGGTCCCGATCATGAGAAGGTCGGCAAGGGCATTTCCCTTAACAGCGAGGAAGTTGCTATTCTTAAGGCACTCCTTGAGGATTACGATCCGGACGAAGCTGAGGCTTAATCGTTGAGAAGCGAGGAACGCGCCGGAATAGTAGCGGCGGTTCTTCTGCTGCTTTGGGGGACGATTCTGACATTTCCCCTTCATAGGTTCACGGTTTTCCTGGAAGTAGCCGTGAGCTCTGCCTTTGACGGTCTTGCCGGCAAGGCGCCTGCGGTTGTGATTCCGATCTTGGTGATCGTTATCCTTACCGCTGTCGAAGTGGTTCTGCTTCTTATATCGAAGACGAGATTTGCCTGCTATATTCCTGCGGCAGCTCTATTCGTGACGACAGCAGCTTTCGTATACCACTCGATTCTTTTAAGAGAGTTCGATGCCAAGATAGGCATTGCTCTCGGCATTGTGCTTATATTAACGGCATTACTTCACCTTTTCGGAGCAGAGAAGATCCTGCTCTGGGAAGGTGATTTCTTTATTCTGGCGATCAGTGTTCATCTTGTTACGAGTCTCGTTGCAGCGCCTTTGTCCGCATCCTATGCCGTAATGGACAAGATACTTTATATCGACCATTACCACGATACGGATCTGTCGGTGTCTTTTGCTGACTTCCTTACGCTTCCCGCATTCGTGTGGGGATTGTTCTTCATGATAATACTGTCGCTGCCGGTCATCTATTATTCTTTCTCAAGGAAGAAAGCCTGATATGGAACAGCTTAATCTTTTCGACGATTTGAACGTGAGCAATGTACCTTCCGAAGTGAAGGAGGAGTACGAGAACCTCGTTAAGACCTTAAACTACCATGCTAAGCGTTACTACGACGAGGATACGCCCGAGATAAGCGATTACGAGTACGACATGATGAATAACCGCTTGAAGGAGATCGAGCACGAGTATCCTTCTATTGTAAGCCCGGATTCTCCGTCTCTTCGCGTAGGCTGGAAGGCGAGCAAGGGTAAGACGGTTAAGCATAATGTGCCTATGCTTTCCCTCCAGGACGTATTCAGCAGGGAAGAAGTGGATGAATTCGTTAACTCCGTAAGAGAAGAATTAGGCCCCGATACCGAGTTTCTCGTAGAGACCAAGATCGACGGCCTTTCGATGGCATTAAGATACGATAACGGCATCCTTACGACGGCAGTTACAAGAGGCGACGGAATCACCGAGGGTGAGGATGTTACCGAGAATGCGGTCGAGATCGAGGATGTAGTAAGAAAGATGCCTCACCCCATCGAGTACATCGAGATAAGAGGCGAGGTTTACATGACGCGAGAGGCTTTTGCTGCCGTTAACGAGGCTGCTGAAGCAAGAGGCGCGAAGACATTTGCCAATCCCCGTAACTGCGCTGCAGGAACGTTAAGACAGCTCGATGCAGGTGTTACCAGAGACAGGAAGTTGTCGCTGTTTATTTTCAACGTGCAGGAGACAAGGGGAAGGACGTTCAAGACGCACAGCGAAGGCTACGAATTCCTTAAAGAGAACGGCGTTAAGACCATCGACATGTACTTTAAGTGCAAGACTGCGGATGAGGTCTGGGATGCTATACAGAAGATCGGCGATGCGCGTGAGGACCTTCCCTACGATATCGACGGCGCCGTGGTTAAGCTTAACAGCATAAGCGACAGAGAGCGTCTCGGTACTACCATAAAGTTCCCGAAGTGGGCGATAGCTTATAAGTACCCGCCAGAGGAGAAGGAGACAAAACTTCTTGAGGTTGAGGTCAACACGGGAAGAACAGGCCGCGTTACGCCTGTTGCCATATTCGAACCCATAAGACTCTGCGGTACTTCCGTATCGAGAGCTACTTTACATAACCAGGACTTCATTGATGAGATGGAGATCGGCATTGGCGATACTCTCATCGTCTATAAGTCGGGCGAGATCATCCCAAAGGTTAAGGGTGTTAACAAGAATAAGCGCCCCGCTGACTGGAAGCCGTACAAGCTTCCCGAGAACTGCCCTGTATGCGGTCACAAGCTCGTAAGAGAGGCTGATGCGGCAGATCTTAAGTGCGTTAACCTAAACTGCCCCGGAACGATCGTAAACGGCATCGTAAACTTCGTATCAAGAGATGCCATGAACATCAAGGGCTTCGGCTACGAGTATATTAAGGATCTCGTAGAGCAGGGCTTTGTTAAGGATGTTGCTGACATCTTCTATCTTAATGAGAAGCGCGACGAGCTTATCGAGAAGAAGCTTTTGGGACTTGCCAAGAATACGGACAAGCTTCTTGGCGCGATAGCTGATTCTGCGAAGAATGCGACTGCAGAGAATGTTCTCTCAGGCCTTGGTATCCCTAACGTCGGCAAGGCAACGGCAAGAGAGCTTCTTAAGGCGTTAAAGACAATCGACAGCATAATGGATGCAAGCGTCGAGGAACTGTCTTCGGTAGAGGAGATAGGTCTTATCTCGGCTCAGGGCATCTACGAGTTCATGCACGACGAGGGTAACCGCGCTCTGCTTCTGAGGCTTAAGACAGCAGGTCTTAACTTCGAGAGCACGAACGTCGCGGTATCCGATGTGTTCGCAGGTAAGACCTTCGTCATAACGGGAACACTTCCCACATGGACTCGCGATGAGGCAAGCAAATTTATCGAGAGTAACGGCGGCAAGGTCGCAGGCTCTGTTTCCAAGAAGACATCGTACCTCGTTGAGGGCGCAGATGCAGGTTCGAAGGCGACTAAGGCCAGGGAACTCGGCATCACGATAATAAGCGAAGATGAGCTTCGCGCACTCGCAGAAGGCTGATGGATATTCATGATCTTAAAGCTTCCATAAGAAGCGATATAAGGGCAAAGCGAAGGCTCATAAGTAACGATGAGCTTAAGGCTTCAGACGACGCGCTTCTTGAGGCTTTTAAGAGCGCTTCTAAGGCTGACCTTAAGCTTAATGAGGCTTACTCCCGCTCGAAAAGCATCGCTGTATATAAAGCTGTCGGAGGCGAGCTTCCGTGCGATGCTCTTGCAGCATATTTTAGAAGTGAGGGGAAGACTACGGTTTACCCCAGAACAAAAGGCGATGTGATGGATTTTTGTGCTGTTAAAGATCCTTCTTCGGAGCTTGTTAAGGGAGACTTCGGAATCCCCGCTCCTTCGTTGGATGCATTGGCGGCAGATCCCAGTGACATAGGAATCGTGATCTTGCCGGGCATAGCGTTTGATGAGCAGAAACGAAGACTCGGGCAGGGCAAAGGCTTCTACGACCGTTGGGTAAGTTCGTTCGATGAAGGGCATAGGCCGTTGCTTGTCGGCGTGTGTATGAAGTTTCAGATGGTGCCCGAAGTTCCATCGGAGGCTTTCGATATCCCTGCAGATGTGTTATTGTGCATATGAATGAGGTGGTGAATTGAAGTACTATCTTGCAAATCTTGCTTTACATCTTCTTGTGACATTGCTGCTCGGTCTGGTAGTAGTAATCTTCGCTGACCGTAACAGGAAGAGAAAGACCAAGTATCCCGTGTCTTACTTCATTCCTACCGTAGCTGCGATCATTGTTGCTACTTATGCCTTCCATGTTGCAGGTCCGAGACTTCTCGACTTATCCGATGTAGCTACGCAGAACTACTATTCATACACAGGTGTAATCGAGGAGATAGCATTGTTCAATAACTCACTAGTTATCGACGGCGAGACGTACTATATCAATCCAATGAGAGATCTTCCCGGAGAAGGCTCCAAGGTAAGGATCCGCTATACCCGTTACAGCAATTATGTAATCTCAGTTGAGGCTGTAGATACGGTAGATGTATCCGGTGCTATCAGCGAAGAACTCGAGACAGCTGTCGATATTCCCGTGTAATCCTCGAAACACCAGTAAAATCAGCAAAACCGTGATTCAACCCCCCGTTTTTTTCCCAACTTTTGGGAATCGGGGGCTTTTATATTGCATATCCTTGCGATCCCTTTCACAATATTGGTATGGAATATCTTTTTGGGGGAAATAGATATGGCAAAACAGGGAATAGTTCCGGTAAGCATACCGGATCCTGAGCATCATTACAAAAGAAGAGGATCCGAGACAGGGATATACATAGCATGCAGCGATCGTGCACTTCTTGATACGATCAATTCGATGCTTAGCCGTAAGGGGATAATAGGGATATCCGATGCGGAAGGTAAGTACCATTACATAGTGGACGGCAGACACAGCGCGAGAAAGGTGATTTCAAGGATCAACGATATTGTGATGGGGAATGCGACTGCCATCGCAAGTGAAGTGCCTGACGACGTTATTAATTCGGTTCTGAAGTCCATCCTCGTCTACTATGACTTCGACATATCTTTGATCGGTACGAGTGCCATATTCGAGATGGTGCGAAGGATGGTGGTGTACAGGGACCTGTACTTTATGCCGATCCGGCAGCTTTATGCGGTCGCAGGTGAGCTCCTGGGATTATCTTATTATCAGACGGAGCGGGATGTGCGGTACTCGATAAGGAAGAGCAGCTTTGCCAATACAGGGATCAAGACGACGAGGATCCTTCGCATGCTTGCTGATGACGTTAACGACAGAATCAAGGCAACAAAAAGGCAGTCGGTTTAACGACTGCCTTAATTAAGAACTTTACAAGTCAGAATATTACTTCTTGCACTTCTTCTTGGAGTTTACCTTCTCCTTGAGCTCCTTACCAGCCTTGAAAGCGGGAGCCTTAGAAGCCTTGATCTTGATTGTCTCGCCTGTAGCAGGGTTGCGGCCCTCACGAGCAGCTCTCTCCTTAACCTCGAATGTACCGAAGCCTACGAGAGTAACCTTGTCACCGGAAGAAAGAGCGCACTCGATAGACTCGATAGTAGCCTTAAGAGCAGCCTCAGCATCCTTCTTGGAAAGGTCAGCCTTCTTAGCGATTGCATCAATCAGTTCTGTTTTATTCATAGAATGCCTCCTGT
>CAMJGB010000128.1 GCA_946405115.1 uncultured Clostridia bacterium
ATCGTATTCATCCAGTGCGTCGGTTCAAGATGCGACAGCGATGAGAAGGGTAAGCCTTACTGCTCCAAGGTATGCTGCATGTATACAGCTAAGCACGCAATGCTCATCAAGGATCACTGGCCGGATACAAACATCACTGTATTCTATATTGATGTAAGAACACCCGGTAAGAACTTCGATGAGTTCTACAGAAGAGCTGTTGAGCAGTATCACGTAAATTACATCAAGGGTCAGGTTGGTAAGGTTAAGCCTCAGCCCGACGGATCACTCCTCGTTCAGGCAGCTGATCTTCTCGACGGCAAGCAGATCAACATGAAGGCTGATATGGTCGTTCTCGCTGCTGCTGTAGAGCCTAACCCCGGCGTAAGAAAGATCGCTACTATGCTCACAGCAAGTATCGACAACAACAACTTCCTCACAGAAGCTCACGCTAAGCTTCGTCCTGTAGAGTCACCTACGGCAGGCATCTTCCTGTCTGGTATGGCACAGGGTCCTAAGGATATCCCTGAGACAGTATCACAGGCAGGTGCTGCAGCCGTTAAGGTTATCGGCCTCCTCGCTAAGGATAAGCTCAAAACTAACCCTTGCACAGCTCAGTGCGACACACTCCTTTGTAACGGATGTTCCACTTGTGCAAATGTATGTCCTTACGGCGCTATCACATACGATGACGTTCAGGTTATGGATCACGGTCTTCGTGAGACAAGAAGAGTCGCTCAGGTTAACCTCGCACTCTGCCAGGGCTGCGGTGCTTGTACATCCGCTTGTCCTTCCGGTGCTATGGACCTCCAGGGCTTCTCCAACAGACAGATTACAACGGAGGTGGATGCTATATGTCGATGAACGAAGAGAATAAGGAATTCCGTCCGTTGATCGTAGCTTTTTGCTGCAACTGGTGTTCCTATGCAGGTGCTGACCTCGCAGGATCTTCAAGACTTTCATATCCTGCTGACGTTAAGATCATCAGAGTACCCTGCTCAGGCCGAGTTAACCCGATGTTTATCTTAAGAGCATTCGAGAGAGGTGCTGACGGTGTCATCATCTGCGGATGCCATCCGGGTGACTGCCACTACTCCACAGGTAACTACTATGCCAGAAGAAGAATGGCTCTTCTTTTCTCCATGCTCGAGTACATCGGCGTTGAGAACGGCAGAACAAGAGTAGAGTGGTGTTCCGCCGCTGAAGGTGCGAAGTTCTCCAAGACCATGAATGAGTTCTGCGAGAAGATTAAGTCCTTGGGCGAGAATGTCAGATTGGGGGATCTACGATGCAAGAATTGATCAATCGTTTAAAGGAACTCCTCGCCGACGGTACAGTCGTAAGAGTTATCGGCTGGAAGAAGGGTGACATGCCCTACAATCCGGAACCCGCTTACTTCGAGAAGGCTGAGGATTTTGACAACTTCGTATATGACGGTTTCTGCGGTGCTAACCTGTCCAAGATGATGATCGAGGCAGCTAAGCTCGAGGGCAAGACAGCTGTATGCCTTAAGCCCTGCGATACTTATAGCTTTAACCAGCTCATAAGAGAGCACAGAGTTAACCGTGAGAACACTTACATCATCGGTGTAGGCTGCCGCGGCAAGCTTGATATCGAGAAGGCAAGAAAGGCCGGCATCAAGGGAATCAAGTCCATCTCAGGCGTTGATATCGAGGGCGACGGAGACGTTACATTCGATACTATCTACGGCGAGAAGAAGATGGCTTACAAGGATCTTATGCTTGACCGCTGCCACGTATGCAAGGGTAAGGATCACGTTATCTTCGATGAGGTTATCGGTGAGTCCAAGGACACAGCTGATGCTGACAGATTCGAAGAAGTAATTAAGATCGAAAAGATGACTCCTGAAGAGAGATTCGCTTTCTTCAAGTCCGAGCTTTCAAAGTGCATCCGTTGTAATGCATGCCGTAACGTATGTCCTGCATGTTCCTGCAGAAAGTGCGTATTCGATAACACTAAGTTCGACTCACAGCAGAAGGCTAACGTCGACTCCTTCGAGGAGAAGATGTTCCATATCATCAGAGCTTTCCACGTAGCAGGCAGATGTACTGACTGCGGCGAGTGCAGCAGAGTTTGCCCTGAGGGCATTCCTCTTCACCTTTTCAATAGAAAGTTCATCAAGGATATTGATGATTTCTACGGAGAGTTCCAGGCAGGTAAGGATCCTGAGGCACAAAGCCCTCTTACCGACTTTACTTTCGACGATCTTGAGCCGAAGGATGCTGTAGGAAGGGGTGAGAAGTAATGTATAGTATTTCAAAAGAAAACCTTAATTCTCTCTATTCCGCCATCGCAGGAAGCTATGATCTGTTCATGCCCATCAAGAGTGCAGGACAGACAAACTACGGTTTCTGGTCCGAGGGCGCTGAGGGTGACATCGACACATTGAAGACAATCAGATCCGGTAAGGATGCATTCTTCCCTCAGGTTGAGCAGCTTTACAAGGTTAACAGAGAGATCGTTCCCGCTGATGTAGCTTCTGGTGAGGATGCCGAGAAGGCCGCTGATACACCTGTCAGAACGAAGCTCAAAGTCACACCCGGCAAGCTCGTCGATCAGGACTTCGTAATCTTCGGAATGCGTGCCTGCGATGTAAGAGCTATCGAGGTAATGGATAATGTATTCCTTACAGATCCTGTTGACTCCTACTATCAGTCAAGAAGAGAGCACGGTATCGTAGTTGCTCTTGCTTGCCACGAGCCTGAGGAGTCCTGCTTCTGTACAGTATTCGGAGTTGATCCCGCTGATCCTTCCAAGGCTAAGGCTGACGTTGCTACATGGGTTATCGGTGACAAGCTTTACTGGAAGCCTCTTACAGAGAAGGGTGAGGCACTTACCTCTAAGGTAGCAAGCCTTTTCGAGCAGGAGGATGCAGACTCCAAGGTAGAGGAAGAGAAGGCTTACATCGAAGGCATCGCAAAGCAGCTTCCTAACGCCGACCTCTCACTCGAGGGTTGGGGTGCAGGCAAGACTGACGAGAAGTTCAAGTCTGAGGTTTGGGACAAGGTCTACAAGGGCTGTCTCGGCTGCGGCACATGTACATTCGTATGCCCCACATGCCAGTGCTATGACATCAAGGATTACACAACTAAGGACGGCATCCAGAGATACAGATGCTGGGATTCCTGTATGTACTCCGACTTCACACTTATGGCAGGCGGACAGAACAGACAGACACAGCTCCAGCGTTTCCGTCAGAGATTCATGCACAAGCTCGTTTACTATCCCACAAACAATGATGGTATGTTCATGTGCGTAGGCTGCGGCCGCTGCGTTGAGAAGTGTCCTCAGTCGCTCAATATCGTGAAGGTTATCAAGGCCTTCGCAGAAAATAAGTAAGGAGGGGAACAGTACATGTGTGATTGTGGTAACAATAAGAATCAAGACATCCTGGTCCCGCACGTCGGAATTATCACCGACATCACTCAGGAGACTCCTGACGTAAAGACTTTCAGAGTCAATGCGCCCGGAGGAGGAAAGCTGTTCGAGCACATGCCCGGCCAGTGTGCCATGGTATGCGTACCCGGTGTAGGAGAGGGAATGTTCTCCATTACTTCTTCACCTACGAACAAGGAGTACATGGAGTTCTCCATCAAAAGATGCGGTCTGCTTACAGAGTACCTCCACGGTTTGTCTGTAGGTGATGAGATCACCGTAAGAGGACCTTACGGCAACAACTTCCCGGTTGATACAGAGCTTAAGGGCAAGAACCTTTTGTTCATCGCCGGCGGTATCGGACTTGCACCTTTAAGATCAGTAATCAACTACTGCATCGATAACAGACAGGATTACGGAACAATCGATATTCTCTACGGATCAAGATCCGCTGACGATCTCGTTAAGCTCAAGGAGATCAAAGAGAAGTGGATGAATACCGAAGGCGTAAATGTTTATCTTACTATCGACAGAGAGCAGGAGGGCTGGGACGGCCACGTAGGATTCGTTCCTGCATACCTCAAGGAGATCGACTTCTCAACAGACAAGATCGGTCTTATCTGCGGACCGCCGATCATGATCAAGTTCGTTCTTCAGGGAATGAAGGAGTTGGGCTTTACTGATGATCAGGTTTATACAACTCTCGAGCTTCGTATGAAGTGCGGAGTCGGTAAATGCGGAAGATGTAATATCGGATCCAAATACGTCTGCAAGGACGGCCCGGTTTTCCGTTTTGACCAGATAGAAGAAATGCCCGATGAATACTGATGTGAAAGGAACAAGATTATGGAACAGATGGTAAATGTTTATTTTTACGGTAAGAAATACCAGGTGCCTGCAGATCTCACGATCATGACGGCTCTTGAGTATGCCGGCTATACACTCGTAAGAGGCGTTGGCTGCCGCCACGGTTTCTGCGGCGCATGCACAACTATCTACAGAATTAAGGGGAAGAACGAGCTTCATACATGTCTTGCTTGCCAGACACAGGTTCAGGAAGGCATGTATATCGCACGTATTCCTTACTTCCCTACAGATAAGAGAACTTACAGCATCGAGGACCTCAAGGCTAACCAGGAAGTCATGATGTCCCTCTATCCTGAGATCTATGCTTGTATCGGATGTAACGCTTGTACTAAGGCCTGCACACAGAGCCTCAAGGTAATGCAGTACATCGCATATGCTCAGAGAGGTGATTTCAAGGCTTGTGCTGAAGAGTCTTTCGACTGCGTAAGCTGCGGATGCTGCTCAGTAAGATGCCCTGCAGGTATCTCACATCCTATGGTAGGTATGCTTGCAAGAAGACTTAATGGTAAGTACCTGACACCTGAGGCAGAGCACCTTAACAACAGAGTCGCAGAGATCAATGAAGGCAAGTTCGATGAGGCAATGAAGGATATGATGACAAAGCCTATCGATGAGATCAAGGAACTCTACAACACAAGAGAGATCGAGAAGTAAGGAGGCTTAAGATAATGTACGCACCATATCCCGAGAATATGATGGAATCCATCAAGAAGGTGGAAGCAACACGTGAAGCTCGTATGAAGACCGAGCCCAGAAGACTTACCGCTGATGAGAAGGATGCTCTCCTTGAGCAGTTCCATCCTGACTATAACCCCGAGTCATTTGCTGAGATCAAGGTTGGTCCCAACAAGGGCCAGAAGGCTCCTGTTGAGCTCGCTGAGATGCTCCATTCAACAAGCCGTCTTATGACAGATAAGGTTGATATCAGCAAGATCGATTACGACGTAGACGTACTCGTTATCGGCGGAGGCGGAGCTGGTTCTTCATGCGCTATCGAGGCTCACAATGCAGGCGCTAACGTAATGATCGTTACAAAGCTCCGTATCGGTGACGCTAACACAATGATGGCTGAGGGTGGTATCCAGGCTGCAGATAAGGAGAACGATTCTCCTGTACAGCACTACCTCGACGCTTTCGGCGGCGGTCACTTCAAGGCTAAGCCTGAGCTCGTTAAGAGACTTACATCTGAGGCTCCTGATGCAATTCAGTGGCTCAACAGATTGGGCGTTGAGTTCGATAAGGAAGAGGACGGCAGAATGGTTACAACACACGGCGGCGGTACTTCCAGAAAGAGAATGCACGCAGCTAAGGACTATTCCGGTGCTGAGATCATGAGAACTCT
>CAMJGB010000129.1 GCA_946405115.1 uncultured Clostridia bacterium
CGGTCAGCACCGTTACAACAACCTTGATCACTCCATGATGACCTCTTTCGAGGCTGTTAAGTGCATCATGACAGGCAGCAGCGACAAGTCTGCTATATGGAACGTTAATACCGAACAGGAGTACCACGAAGAAAAAGAAGGCAAGTCCTAGTGTGGTACAATATGTGAGGAAAAACTCAATCGGAGGATAAGAAGAATGGCAAAAGGATTCAGAGGAATGCCCGGCGGAATGGGCGGCATGGGAAATATGGGAAACCTCATGGCTCAGGCACAGAAGATGCAGAAGGAGCTCGAGAACGTTCAGATCGAGATCAAGCAGCTTCGTATTCCGGGTTCCGCAGGCGGCGATAAGGTCAAGCTCGTATTGGGCGGCGACCACAAGATCTACAACCTCGAGATCGATCCTGAAGTAATCGACCCTGAGGATTCAGAGATGCTCGCTGACCTCATCACAGCTGCTTACAACCAGGCTAATGACGAGCTTGAGGCTAAGTCAGGCGAGATGATGAACAGAGTAACCGGCGGAGTTAAGATGCCTTTCTGATATGGCAAGATATTCACCATCGGTACAGAATCTGATAACTAAGCTGGGATCGCTTCCCGGCATCGGAGGAAAGTCGGCTCAGAAGCTGGCTTTTTCCATTTTGTCCATGTCTCAGGAAGAGGCTGATGCACTTACGGGTGCGATCAATGAGGCGAGAAGACTTACCAAAAGATGCAGTATCTGCCAGAATTTTACTGACAGTGATCCGTGTCCAATCTGTTCTGACATGAAGAGGGACAGAAGCATCGTCTGCGTAGTCGAGTCCCCAAGAGATGTATCCGCTTTCGAGAGGATGCACGAGTTTAACGGCCTCTACCATGTGCTGCACGGTGTATATAATCCCGTCGGCAACATGAACATGAATGACATCACGCTTACCGAGCTTTTCGCAAGGCTTACGGAGCACCCTGAGATAAAGGAAGTCATAGTAGCGACGAACCAGAATGCTGAAGGTAACGCGACAGCGCTTTATATCTCGCGTTTGCTTGCGCCTTCCGGCATCACTGTAACGCGTTTGGCTTCGGGTCTTCCCATGGGTTCCGACATCGAGTATGCGGATGATCTTACTCTTGCAAGCGCCCTTAAGGGCAGAAAGACGGTGGGTTCCTGATGGCAGACGAAGGCATGAGGCTTGATAAGTTCCTTAAGGTGTCGCGTATCATAAAGCGCCGCCAGGTAGCAAACGACGTGTGCGATGCGGGAAGAGTTACCGTAAACGGACGCCCTGCGAAGCCCTCTGTAAGGCTTAAGGTGGGAGATGAGGTCACGATAGAGTTCGGTAACGGAAAGGTGGCTTTCGAGGTGCTTTCAATAGCTCCCGCAATTCGAAAGGAAGACGCCGACTCGCTTTACAGGATTCTGGACTGACGGCAAAGCCTTTAACATCAAGCTATATTTAATTGAAAACGTCCCCTTATTAATATAAAATAAGGGGACTTTGGTTTCATTCGGAGGGGAAAATGGGAAAAATAATCCTGACCGGCGACAGACCGACCGGTAAATTGCATATAGGACACTATGTTGGTTCTTTGAGAAGAAGAGTAGAGCTTCAGAATTCCGGCGAGTATGAGAAGATCTTCATCATGATCGCTGATGCACAGGCTCTCACGGATAATGTTGATAATCCTGAGAAGATCAGAGAGAACATCATTGAAGTAGCATTGGACTACTTGTCCTGCGGACTTGATCCCAATAAGTCCAACATCCTCATTCAGTCAGAGATTTCCGAGCTTACAGAGCTCACTTTCTATTACATGAACATGGTTACGGTCTCAAGACTTCAGCGTAATCCTACGGTTAAGTCTGAGATTCAGATGAGAAACTTCGAGGCATCTATCCCCGTAGGTTTCTTCTGCTATCCCATAAGCCAGACAGCTGACATCACTGCATTTAAGGCAACAACGGTTCCTGTAGGTGAGGATCAGCTTCCCATGCTAGAGCAGGCACAGGAGATTGCTCACAGATTCAACACTATCTACAAGACAGACTGTCTCGTAAGACCTGAGGCTTTGCTTCCTACTAACGAGGCATGCTCCAGACTTCCCGGTACTGACGGTAAGGCTAAGATGAGTAAGTCTTTGGGCAACTGCATTTACTTGAGCGATCCCGCTGACGTTATCAAGAAGAAGGTTATGGGCATGTTCACTGACCCGAACCACTTAAGAGTCGAAGATCCGGGTTCCCTTGAGGGCAACACCGTATTTACATACCTCGACGCTTTCTGCAAGCCCGAGCATTTCGAGAAGTTCGAGAACGAGCACAAGAGTCTCGACGAGATGAAGGAGCATTACCAGAGAGGCGGTCTTGGTGACGTTAAGGTTAAGAAGTTCCTTATTAACGTACTCGAGGATGAATTGGCTCCTATCAGAGCAAGAAGAGAAGAACTTCAGAAGGACATCCCTTATGTTGTTGACGTTCTTAAGAAGGGTACAGAGGCTGCACGTGAAGAAGCAGCAAAGACTCTTGCTGACGTTAAGAATGCGATGAGAATCAATTACTTTGAGGACGAGGCTTTGATCAAGTCCTGGCAGGATAAGTTCAACGGTTAATTCCCAAGAATCCATTTGAGAGGGGGAGACGAAGATGGATTACACGGCACAGTACGAAGAACTGAACAATATCATCAAGGAATCGGAACACATCGTGTTCTTCGGAGGTGCAGGCGTCTCCACGGAGAGCGGCATCCCTGACTTCAGATCCAAGGACGGACTTTACAATCAGCATGACGTAAGGTTCGACGCGTATACTCCTGAGTACCTTCTCTCAATTAACTGCCTCATGGATGAGCCTAAGGTCTTCTATGAGTTCTACAGACAGAAGCTTAACGGCGAGGGTATTGAGCCTAATGCCGCACACATCAAACTTGCGAAGATGGAGAAAGCTGGAAAGCTTGACGGCATCATCACACAAAATATCGACGGACTTCATCAGAAGGCCGGAAGCATAAACGTGCAGGAGGTTCACGGATCTACTCTCCGTAACTACTGCGCAAGATGTCACAAGAAGTATCCTGCTGATTATATCTTCAAGTGTGACGAAGATATCCCGAGATGTAAGATCTGCGGCGGTCTCATAAGACCTGACGTAACGCTTTACGGCGAGGGGCTTCCCCAGGACGCATGGCAGAATTCGATGAAGCTCGTGTCCAATGCGGACTGCCTTATCATCGGAGGCACATCACTCGTAGTTAATCCTGCAGCTTCACTTGCGTATGTATTCAGAGGCAAGAACCTCATCATAATCAACCGTGATGCGACTGCTGCAGACAGAATGGCACAACTTGTATTCCACGAGAATATCTCAACCGTACTCGGCAAGATAGAAATCTAATATATCAGGAGGAAAATGATGTTTAGGATCGGAATTATCGGCTGCGGAACAATGGCAGCAAAAATGATAGAGAGTATCAAGGTTCTCGACGACATCGAGATCGTGGCAGTAGCTTCCAGAGAGAAGAGCAGAGCCACAAAGTTTTGTAAGCAGAACTGCCCTGATGCGAAGCCTTTGGGTTCATACGAGCAGATGACACGCCAGAAGGATATCGATCTTGTTTACATCGCAACTCCCAATACATTCCATTATGAGAACGCCGTCATGTGCGTTAAGAATTACATGAATGTTCTCGTAGAGAAGCCTTTCGCGATGAGCCGCGAGGAAGCAGACAGCATCTTTACCGAAGCTAAGAACAGAGGCGTATTCGTATGCGAGGCTATGTGGACATCCTTCATGCCTTTGCATAAGAAGATGATGAAGTGGATCAACGACGGCAAGATCGGAGCCGTTAGATATGTTCAGTCTAACCTGGGATACAACATCGAGAATGTTCAGAGAATTACCGATCCTACTTTGGGCGGCGGAGCTCATCTTGATATCGGCGTTTATCCTACGAACCTTGCGGTAAGCATCTTGGGTGAGAACCTTGAGCCTGTATCGGTTTATGCCCACAAGTACTCCACCGGTGTAGAGAAGGATGTATCCTGCGTGCTCGAGGTTCCGCACGACGGAGCACTCGCTGTTTCGTTCGTAACTGTAGCCTCTCTTACGGACAGAGACGGTTCCGTAATCGGCGAGAACGGATACATAAAGATTTTTAACATTAACGATTATGAGAGAATAGAACTTTACAACACCAAGGGTGAGCTAGTAGAATCTGCCGAGCGCGAAGGTATCAATTCTTATGCGATTGAGTTCCAGGCTTGTGTAGATGCAATCAAGAACGGTCTCATTCAGTGTCCTGAGATGCCTTGGCACAAGACGGCGTACATCGCGACGTTAAATGACAAGATTAGGAGAATGATCTAAAGATGAATGACAACAAGAAGAAGATTAGACTGGTAGTGTACTCCGGTATCATTGCTGCACTTTATGTAGTATTGACTCTTCCTATGGCGCAGTTTGCATACGGACCTATCCAGTTCCGTCTTGCCGAGGTTCTGACTGTATTGCCCGGTTTTGCTGCAGGTTACATCCCCGGAGTATCATTGGGATGCTTCCTTGCAAACTTGCTTAACCCCTCGAACCTTGGACCTGTCGACATAATCGGAGGAACGGTCGCTACGATCCTCGCAGGTATCTTCAGCCGCATGTTCGGTAAGAAGAATAAGCTCCTCGCTATTATCCCTCCGATTGTTTTGAACGGAATTATCGTAGGAGGATATCTTCCTTTCCTTCTTGTTGATGCGGGAAGTGAAGTTACTGTAACTGCAGTTCTTATTTCCATGGCTGAGGTTGCTGCTTCCGAGGCAGTTCTTCTCATCGTCATCGGCATCCCGTTCATCATTCTTATCAATAAGACATCGAGACTTAAGGCTCTTGTAGAGAAGTTATAATATGCCGCAGTATTTCGAAGCAAATCCCGAGACCCCATCGAACAGAAAGTACGTCGATTACCGCATCAACGGTATCAACTTCAAGTTCGTAACGGATACGGCCGTATTCTCGAAGACAGCTGTCGATAAGGGTACGGATCTTCTTCTTGAGTCGGTTATTACCGACATCAAGCAAAGAGGCGCCGGCCGTGATGAGAGCCTTCTCGACTTAGGCTGCGGCTGGGGTGTAGTCGGAATTGTAATGAAGACTGTATTCACGCTTTTCGACGTGACATGCGTCGATGTTAACACGAGAGCGGTTTCCCTTGCGAAGGAGAATGCCAAGCTTAACTTAAGGGCTCCGGATACGATCATGGTAAGCGACATCCTTAAGGAGATTCCCGAGGATAAGCTCTTCGATACGGTAATGACAAACCCTCCCGTAAGAGCAGGAAAGAAGACTGTATTCGAGTTCTACGAGCAGTCCTATGCCCACCTTAAGGAGGGCGGTGCCATCTACGTCGTGCTTCAGAGAAAGCAGGGCGCTGACTCTACGAAGAAGAAACTTACCGAGTTGTTCGGCAACTGCGTGACAGTTGATATCAAGGGCGGTTATCACGTAATGAAATCCGTTAAAGGAGGAGCCTGATGCTGCCTTTTCCTCTTGATGTCAGCCTTATGATGTTCTTTATCTACGG
>CAMJGB010000130.1 GCA_946405115.1 uncultured Clostridia bacterium
TAGCTGCCGTTGTCCACAGTTCGTGACGTCTCTTGTCCCACTTCCAGAAGCTTGCTCTGTCAGCGCCGATGATGGTCTTTCCAAGCTCCGTAAGATAACCGAAAATGAGATTGTGATCGTTATCATTGTTGGTGCATGTGTTCTTATAAAGCTTGTCTGTGATGTCGTAGATCATCTCAGGAGTGATAGCTGACTCACCGCCGTAAAGAGGTGCAAGCTGTGCCTTGGTTCCTTCGATCTTTGCACTTATGGCAGGTTCATCATCAAGGTGCATTAGGTACACTTCAACGCCTCTTTCTGTCTGCTCTTTGATGAACGGGAGCATGTCCTCGACATTCATGTGGACGGTGCTGTCATAAGTTGCGATCTCCATATAGAGAATCGTGTCATCCGTGATGTAGGGAAGGAAGGGCTCGATTGTCCTGCTGTCACCTGTGTAGACAACATTTCTTCCGTCGACTTCGAGGTTATAGCCGAAGCATCTTCCTGCAAGCTGATCAGAATGAACCGTAGGTATTGCAGCCTTGAAGAAAGCCTCCTTGTAATCTGAAGCAACGACGAGCTTATACCAGTCGTCCGCACATCCGTCGAGTCTGAACAAAGACCAGTGGATGTCTTCCTTAACTTCCTCGGAAGGTACAACAACCGTAACGGGAATCTTCTTTACGAAATACATGTAATCGATGAGCATCGCAATTCCGCTTATGTGATCTGCATGTGTATGCGTAACAAGGATGTCGATGCCGGAGATTCCTGTAAGCGCCATCTTCTTTACTCTGTTAAATCCGGACATTGAGCAGTCGATGAGGACCATCTTATCTCCGTCCATGAAGATTGCACTGTTGTTTACGTCAGCAAAGGCTGAACCTCTTCCGAGAAACTGGATCATGTTAATTCTCCTTTGATGTTTTATCTTCCTTGAGTTCGTCGAGGCTCTCAAGAATGAGTACCTCGAATCCTTCTGCTTTACCCTTGAGTTTTACGGTGCTTCCAAGTGACTTGGTCTTCGCAAGATCGCCGAGCTCGTCTGCTACCACGCGGCTGATGTAAACCGTGCTTCCGGGAGCGTTAGCCTCGAGTCTTGCCGATGTGTTTACAGTGTCGCCGATAGCCGTGTAGTCCATGCGGCGCTCGGAACCGATGTTACCTACGACGGCGGGACCGTAGTGTACGCCGACACCGACCTTGAATTCTTCGCCGATCTCTTCCTTAAGCTTTGCCGAGATCTCTTCGGCACCATGAACGATATCAAGCGCAGCACGGCATGCATGGTAGATGGAGTTCTCCTGAGGGAGGGGTGCTCCCCAGAAGGCCATCGTAGCATCGCCTACGAACTTGTCGAGGGTGCCGTTGTTCTTTTCGATGCAGGAGGAAGTCATGGTGAGTATCTTGTTAAGAATGTAGACGACCTTCTCAGGATCAAGTCGCTCTGACATCGTGGTGAAGCCTCGAACATCAACGAAAAGCACGGCGATGTCACAAAGCTTGCCGCCGAGGGAGAGGCTGTCCGTGCCCTCCTTGAGGATCTCCTTAACAACTGAAGGTGCTACGTAACGCTCGAAGGTGTTGTATACCTTCTGTCTTGCTGCAGCGGCCTTCGCGTAGTGTATCGCTACCGTGATGATATATAGCGCGAAAAGCCCTACCGGCAACCACAGAGGATGCACCACGGTTCCCGAATTATAGATAAGGTACGACACGATAAGCGAAAGTGCCGTAAGCAATACGAATACTATGGCTCCCCTTGATACTTTGCTTTCGAGGAAGAACATCATAGAAACTGCGCAGATTATAAAGAGCACTATAAGCTGAGGTACGTTGGAAAGCTCAGACTTGAAGTTACGGTCGATAAGGCTCTGGATAACGTTAGCCTGGAATTCGACACCGTACATCTGCTTTGCTCTGTCGATAGGTGTGAAATAAGCGTCCTGAAGGGCAGAAGCATAAGGTCCGATGAGTACGATCTTACCTGCGAAGTAGTCTGCAGGGATCTCACCGTTGATAAGCTCTGCAAGATTTACGCCGTCGTAGAAGCCTCCGGGTGAGGAGGAGAAAGGTACATAGAAATGTCCTCTCGCATTAGTAGCGGGATATTCAATCTGCTCTCCTAAGCTTTCAAGATAGAGCTGTGCCGTCATGGCAGCCATTGAATAAATACGCTCGGGTTCACCGTTCTCATCTCGGGGCTCAACATAGAGCACAGCGTGACGCATGATTCCGTCAGTATCCTCCATGGCGTTGATGTGTCCCTGAGTAGTGACATCTCTTAATGCATCGTACGGTTCTTCATAACCTAATATCGCATATGTGTCCGTGATGATGCCTTCTTCAGAGAAGACTGTAGATGAACCGAACTGGGCTACTGTAGCCGTTACTACATTGCCGAGTTCCTCTGCTGCCGCAGCAAGTCTTGCATCAGCTTCAGGGTTCGATGACGTGCTTGAGTAAAGTGTATCGATTGCAACTACCGCAGGACGCTTGTCAGGATCTGAAGCAAGCATCTCCAAAGCCGATGCCATGACGCTTCTGTCCCAGGTGTTATAGGGACCGATCCTGGTGAGTGTATCCTCGTCAATACCGATGACGAGGATGTCACCTGAAGTTACTTGTGCATGTTGATACAGAAGGTCCTGAGTCCACTTGTCGGCAGTCTGAAGCATACCGTTGCCGCAGATCGCTGTAACCAGCGTTGCACCGAGAAGTGAATAGACAAGATGTTTCTTTATATCTGCTCTCATTGAGTACCTGTTTGGCTGTTAGTCTTAAGGATCGGGCTCCACCACAGGAGAAGGTTCTCCTGGATCAGGAGTAGGCTCATCCGGATCAGGAGTAGGTTCATCTGGATCAGGAGTAGGCTCATCTGGATCAGGAGTAGGCTCATCTGGCTCAGTTGAGGGATTCGTAGGCTCGACTGAGGGCGTAGGCCTTGTTGTAGGTGTAGGTGCCGTTGTAGGTGTAGGAGTAGCCGTAGGGTTGCTTGAACCGCCGCTTGATCCATCGCCGCTAGGTGCACTTGTAGGTGTAGGTGTAGGTGTTGATGTAGCCGTAGGCCTTGGTGTGGAAGTAGGCGTAGATGTAGCTGCCGGAGCTTCCGTAGGCGTTGCCGTCGCGACATTGCCGCCTTCTGCGGGCGCTGTCGTAGGAGTAGCTGTAGCGGTAGCTTCAGCCTCTGTTTCAGAAGGTGCCTCAGTAGGAGTATGTGTATTCTCTTCCTCTTCAGTCTCTTCTGTCTCATCAGTTACTTCAACGGAATAGCCACCGAGTTCAAGGATGAGATCTTCGTTCCAGCCTGTTGCTGCACATACTGTGGCTCTTAATGTATCGCTCTGTCCGAGACGGTCGAGGATGAACTGGTTCAAATCCTCTTCTGTGATCTCGTTCAATACAAAGTCAACGCTTCCGATAGTTCTGTCATTGAACAGATAAACTCTGATCTGCTGACCGGGACCTACATCGAGCTGCTTTGTCTCGCCTGTATTGGGATTCTTACCTGTGATGTGTACATGACCTGATGTAAGTGTGAGAGTAGCGATTCCGTCGCTGTCTACGGTTACATAACCTGATGTACCTCTGATGCCGACTGTCATTGTGGCAGTTCTTATCTCGAAAGACTCATCATCAGTAAGAGGTTGGTTAACGTCGAAGAAAACGCCTCCTGATGTGAGATTCAATTCCATCTGATTGTTGTTCTTGGTGAATTCAGCTCTGCTGTTCTCATCCAAAGTAACGATCTTGTGATCGTCGAATGCGATGGATGCAAGACTTGCGGGACCTGTGCTTAATGCATCGCCGCTTGAGAATCTAATGTTATCAACGATAGTTCTCTGTTCGCCGCTTGCGTCCTGAAGGGTAACTGTTCCTTCAATTCTGAGAAGTCTCATTGTTGTTGCCGTTAATCCGCTGTTCATTACGATTATCAGAACGATAACGCCGATGATAACAACAGCCGGAATAGCGATCGAGAGAATCTTCCAAAGTGTTGACAGTGAAGTCCATTTCTTGATCAAATTCATACTGCTCTCTTACCTCAATTCTTCATATAACCTTCCAATTGGGGTACCCCATAAAAACACCCCACCAATGATTATATCGTGTCGAAGTAAGAAGTGGTAGAAACAAATAAAGATTTTATTATAATAAAGCAGCTCAGCCGAAGAAGTAGTCTTCAGAGTAGTCGTAAGTGCCGTCGTGTTCGGGGTCGAAGAGCTCGTAAAGCTCATTCATCTCGTTAGGACGGGGAAGACCTCCCGCTATCTCTTCTTCGAATGTTTCTCCGCCAGCATTAGTTATCTCCATACTGCAGTCCATGTATCCGTTGTTGCCGTAATCAACACTTAACGGGAACAGGCTAGTGCTTTCAGAAACGTTGTCCGGTAAAGTTCCGCTTACATGGCAGTCATAGAAGTCAGTAAGATTCATGGAGTAAGCCATGATGGCGGAATTGTTTCCTTCGATATATGCATCTTCGATGTTAATACCGAAGATTGTAGCCATTGTTACATGACCGAAGAATCCTGCGCTGTTCTGATTGCTGATCGTAAGGCCTGTTATGGTATGGCCGTTGCCTGCGAATATTCCTGCGAAAGCGGTATTACTGTCGATTCCTATGGGAGCCCATTCGTATCCTGTAAGATCTATGTCTTCCGTAAGATCTGCCCAGAACATTTCCTGATAATCGTAAACTCTCGGATATGTGTTTATGAAGTAGGTGAAAGATGCAAGATCTTCAACGCTGTCTATGATAAAGACGCTCTGGTAAGACATCTCGATGTACTCCAAGTTAACGAGAGGGATGATGTCGCCGGTATCGCCTGTTGCAGCCCACGGTGTATCTTCGGGATCGATATCGAAGTAATTGTCCGGTGTGATTCCTCCGGGATTGTTAACCGTTCCGAGGAAGTATGTTCCCGACTGGTCAATGAAAGCACTTGCCGTGCCATCACCGAAGCTTGTATTAATGATCTGCGGTTCATCATATGTGGATTCGCCGAATCTGTATATGGAAACGTCATCAGACGAATCGCCGTCATAGAAGAAAGTGAGCTCCGCCTCGGCATCGTCTTCAATGTCGATATAATATACGTCACTTACATACACATTGACGAGACCGTCGACTGAAGTATCGGGAACATCATAGCCGTAGGGACTGATGCAGCAGACCTCATCAAGCCACTGGTTATCATATGCTTCTACTGTTATGTATCCTTCATCAAATTCAATGGTGTGCTCTGAACGCTGACCGCGGTCGCTCTCGATGACTTCCTGTCTGGTAAGCATCGCCTGTGCATAAGGAGACCTCATGTCCAAGATATAAAGCGCATCAGAAGTAGAAGTTGAGGAATTTTGTGCCATGACCTCACCTTCGACGTAAACTCCGGGCTGAGCATATATGCTTACGAAGTCACCCATCTCTGTACTAATGACAGGTGCGTACGGTGAATCGGCATAAGTCGGACCACCATTCTTATCATAAGCAAGCTCAGTCAATTCTTCTGCCTCTGCATCATACAAAAGCCATTCTGTGGGAACGGCAGTCACAT